>JAZOAJ010000001.1:0-3881 GCA_045595385.1 Lachnospiraceae bacterium
GAGAAGGGCGGCTTTGAGCACTTCATGATGAAGGAGATCCATGAGCAGCCCCAGGTCATCAAAGATACCATCAATTCTGTTGTAAAGGAACAGAACGGAAAGTACGAGCTTGACCTGTCCGCATGCGGTCTTTCAGAGGAAGAGCTGAAAAAGTTTTCCATGCTTTGGATAGTCGGATGCGGAAGCGCTTATCATGTCGGAGTCTGCGCACAGTATGTGATCGAAGACCTTGCCAGGATACCCGTGAGGGTAGAGATCGCAAGCGAGTTCAGATACAGGAAACTGGGAGTATCACCCGGAGACCTGGTGGTGATCATCAGCCAGTCCGGAGAGACCGCGGATTCCCTTGCGGCGCTCCGCAAGGCCAAGGAACTTGGAGCTTCGACGCTCGGCATTGTAAATGTCGTCGGCTCCAGCATAGCAAGGGAGGCAGATCACTGCCTTTACACGCTTGCAGGCCCCGAGATCGCTGTCGCCACAACGAAGGCATATTCCTGCCAGCTTGTGGCATGCGACCTGCTTGCTATAGCATTTGCCAGGGCATTTGAAAATATAGATGATGATACTGCACAGGACCTGATCGCGCAGCTCCTTAAACTGCCTGCCCAGGCAGAGAAGATCATAGAGGACAAGGAGCGCATCCAGTGGTTTGCCAGCAAGTTCGCGAACGCGGCAGATGCATTTGTGATCGGCCGCGGGCTTGACTACGGCATTGCCATGGAAGGCAGCCTCAAGATGAAGGAGATATCATACATTCATTCGGAGGCATATGCTGCAGGCGAGCTCAAGCACGGAACGATAAGCCTGGTCGAGCCGGGTACGCTGGTCATAGGCGTTGCAACCCAGAATGACCTTATCGAGAAGACCGTTTCAAACATGGTCGAGACGAGGGCGAGGGGAGCATATCTGTGCGGCATAACATTTAACGGCAACTATTTCCTTGAGGACAGGGCGGATTTCGTCACATACATCCCTAAGACCGATCCTCATTTTGCAGCTTCACTTGCAGTCATCCCTCTGCAGCTGTTAAGCTATTACATGTCGGTGAACAGAGGCCTTGATGTGGACAAACCCAGGAATCTGGCCAAGAGCGTCACTGTTGAATAGGGGAAAAGAATGGAAAAGATATTAGTCCTGGATTTCGGCGGGCAGTACAACCAGCTGATTGCCAGAAGGGTACGTGAAAACAATGTATATGCTGAGATAAGATCATACAGCGATACGACTCTCAGCCAGATAGTTGAAGAAGGTTACAAGGGCATCATATTTACGGGAGGGCCGAACAGCGTATATGATCCCGAGTCTCCGCATTTCGATCCGGAGATAATGAATGCAGGGATCCCGATCCTTGGCATATGCTACGGTAGTCAGCTCATGGCTTTCATGGGAGGCGGGAAAGTAGAGACCGCACCTGTCAGTGAATACGGTCATACCGATGTGGAAGTCGACAAGACCTCCGTTCTCTTCAGGTTCACCGAGTTTGACACCACGGTCTGCTGGATGAGCCACACCGATTACATATCACAGGTCCCTGAAGGGTTCCGCATCACTGCATGGACTCCGGTGTGTCCCGTTGCCGCGATGGAGAATGCGGAAAAGAAGCTTTACGCAGTCCAGTTCCATCCCGAAGTAGCCCATACCCGTGAGGGGAAGAAGATGATAAGGGCATTCGTGGTGGATGTATGCGGATGCAGCTGCGACTGGCAGATGGGCTCTTTTGTAGAGGATTCGATCAAGTCTCTGCGGGAAAAGATAGGTGACGGAAAAGTGCTTTGCGCCCTGTCCGGCGGAGTGGATTCCTCAGTGGCAGCAGTCCTCCTTAGCAAAGCTGTGGGAAAGCAGCTTACATGCGTGTTCGTCGATCACGGACTCCTCAGGAAAAATGAAGGCGACGAAGTGGAGGCAGTGTTCGGACCGGACGGACCCTACGAACTCAACTTCATACGTGTAAATGCGGCTGAACGTTATTATGAAAAGCTGAAGGGCGTTACCGAACCTGAAAGAAAGCGAAAGATTATCGGTGAGGAATTCATCCGCATTTTCGAAGAGGAAGCAAAGAAGATCGGTGCGGTCGATTATCTTGTACAGGGAACCATTTACCCGGATGTCATAGAGTCAGGACTTGGCAAGAGTGCCGTCATCAAATCACATCACAACGTCGGCGGACTTCCGGATGTTGTGGATTTCAAGGAGATCATAGAACCTTTAAGGAATCTGTTCAAAGATGAGGTCAGAAAGGCCGGACTTGAGCTTGGCATGCCCGAATACCTTGTATACCGGCAGCCGTTCCCGGGTCCCCGACTCGGGGTCAGGGTAGGCGGGGACATTACCCCTGACAAGGTAAGGATAGTTCAGGACGCCGACCTCATATTCAGGGAGGAGCTTGCGAGGGCAGGTGTCGATAAGCAGCTTGGTCAGTTCTTCGCAGCACTTACCAACATGAGATCTGTCGGTGTCATGGGTGACTTCAGGACATATGACTATGCCGTCGCCCTGCGTGCCGTTATAACAGATGATTTCATGACGGCTGGCTGCGCGCAGATACCTTATGAGGTGCTTTTTAAAGTTACAAGCCGTATAATAAACGAAGTCAAGGGCGTGAACAGGGTCGTTTACGACCTCACGAGCAAACCGCCCGGAACGATAGAACTGGAATGAAACCGCTGATGCATGCCGAATTGCGTTTTCAAACGGCTCGAAAAGTCACTAAACTCAGAGCATTTTTGATAAACACAATTCGGCATGCATCAGGCTTTTAAGTTTGGATGACAAAAGGATCATCCCTATTCGGCGTACTTTTGATACAAAAATCTGAAGAACACCGTGTTTAGGGGCGATGCCCCAGGATGGAGAACAAAGTTATGGTTACAAAAGGATCATTCGGCAATTTAAATGATGGAAGAGAAGTAACAGCATACACGATCAGCAATTCATATGATGAATATGTTACGATCCTCGATTTCGGCGCTACAGTTCACTCGGTCGTGGTACGCGACCGTGACGGGGAGCTTGCTGATGTGACGCTTGGCGCTTTTGATGCGCCGGGTCTTTTAAACCGTGCTAAGGAAGGTTCAACCATCGGAAGGTTTGCCAACCGCATCGGCCGCTCTGAGATGGTGCTTGACGGCAGAAAGATCAAGCTTGAAGAGGGCAGGACCGGGTGCCTTCTGCACAGCGGAAGCGCAAATTACGGAAAGAGGTTCTTTGAGGTTTCAATCATTTCGGATGACTGTGTCGAATGCCATCTGGATGATGAAGGCGGAGCAGGATTTGACTGCCGCGTCGATGTTAAAGTCAGGTTCACATTCGGAGATGACCACTGCCTTAAGATTAACTATGATCTGGTCCCTGACGGAACGACAGTGCTGGCGCCTACCAACCATGCATATTTCGATCTGTCGGGAGCCAGGGGAGTAGACGGACACATCCTTCAGATCAATGCGGGAAGGATAGCCGTAAAGGATGAGTACGGAGTTCCATGGGGTGAGACCCTGGATGTGAGAGGCACAGAATATGATTTCCTTGAGCCCGGAACGATCGGAAAACAGTACGATGACTATTATATTCTGGATGATGCTAAAGGCGGACCGAATGCCGTGCTCAAGGATCCTGAAAGCGGAAGGATGATGAAAGTCTATACTGACATGCCGTGCATCATATTATATACACCCATCAATGACAAACCGGCCGAGATCCCGGGCAAATACGGCATTCACTACAACGGCGCTCATGCTGTATGCCTGGAGGCGCAGTATGTACCGAATTCAATGAATTTTGAGGGCTTCCCGTCGCCTGTCTTCAGGGCGGGAGAGCATTTCATCTCTCAGACTGTATACCGGTTCGGCACTTTTATGTTATAATTAACCATCAATAAATAAATG
>JAZOAJ010000002.1:0-2108 GCA_045595385.1 Lachnospiraceae bacterium
GATAATTTCTTTGTATTCATGTTATAAACTCCTGATCAGGTGCCGGCTTTTGCTTATGCCGGCACCTGAATAATCTAACATTTACTGGATTGTTGCGATCGCATCTGCTGTATGGGCAACATAGAGATCCTGAACCTCAGGGATCCTTCCAAGTCCTGCAATCTGGCACTCGACAGCATCAAAATTACCTGAAGCTGAAAACATGCTGAGCCATGAATCCTCTTCTTCGCCTGCCATGTCGTTGTTGGCATGATCTCCTGCAACGACCATCAGAGGTCTGAGGATGACTTTCTTATAACCGGCAGCTTTTACAGCCTCGATAACTGCTTCGCATGCGGTCTCTTCAGGCTCGCCTTCTACTGTGCCGATAAATACATTTGCATATCCCAGTGCTTCCATCTGAGCCTGCATCTGGCTGTAGGAAACCTTGGCAACATGAGCTGTGCCATGTCCCATCAGGACAAATGCGGTTCCGGCAGCATCAGCGGCCTCAAGGCTGTCATATCCGGCAGCTTTTACAGCTTCAGCTACGACTGCCTTTGCAACGGCTTCCTTGTCCGCATTGATGACTGTTGCATCGTTTCCGACCTCACCAAGCAGAGGCTCTGCTACGGCAATAACCTCAAACTTGTCTTCGAACTCTGCCAGAGCATCCATAATCTCATCATATTCAGCTCCATGCATAAGATGTGTAGGCTGGATAATAAGTTTCTTTACGCCATTATCTACCGCACGCTGAAGAGCCTGCTTGATATTGTCGATCTTCTCATCATCCCTTGCCTGAACATGGTTGATGATGATCTGGGCTGTAAATGCCCTTCTTACGGACCAGTCGGGATAAGCTGCTGCAATGGCATCTTCGATCCCCTTGATGTCTTCTGCACGGCTGTCATTGAATGATGTTCCGAAGCTTACGACAAGGATCTCGTTTTCTCCGATTTCGTCTGCATTTCTGGGATCATCTTTTGAAGCATCTCCGGTGTCTCTTCCGAAATAATCCGGATCTGCATCTTCACCTTCTACCATCTCTTTCTGCTCATCGGTAAGAGCATCCCATGCTGCCCTTGCAGCTGCGATCTGCGCGTCTGTATCCTCTGTCCATTCCTGAACATAGATAGCATCGATCAGGGCTGCAGCTTCAGCTGCAAGTTCCTCATCTGTAGGGCCTGCAGGCTCGGTAGCCGCTTCAGTTGTCTCGGGAGCCGCTGTTGTTTCAGGTGCTGCGGTAGTCTCAGCCGGTGCTGCTGTGGTTGCAGGAGCTGAGCCGCCGCATGCCGCCAGTAATGAGCAGCAAAGAGCTGCTGCGATCAAAGTTACAATAATTTTCTTCATTTCAACCTCCAAAAATAATTAATTTTAACAGTATTTTGCTGTTAACTTTTGAAAATCGCGAAAGAATGAGAAGAAAATTATCGGAGCATAATAAGAACAAAATCATGGAATGATCCATGAATCGTGATATTAGACGCGATAATCAATTACTCGTGATCCTTTCGGTCTGTTTACAGGCAGGTCTCCTGGCTTACAGCATTAAATACAATTCCGCCTTCCCGCTTTCGCAGTGACATGATGAAACCGCACATGGCTGATCACAGTGACGAGTTCGTACAGGATTTTCACCTGTTTCCCTTTTCACCGGCAGATCGGTGAAGATCTGCTGACACCTGTAAACTTTTCATTTAATAATTATACCATATAGTACTATTGTTTAATATATTCTTTTATATCCGGACTTCACCTCTGGCACAGGCTGTTACATCCGCGCCAATGTCTATCCGTCCATACCTTGTGATGCCGCCAAGCATCTTCACTTCGTCCGACACCGATCTTATGACCTTTGCGCCGCATTTAAATGCCTGCTTTTCTGCTTTTTCCCCGGCTATCTCTCTTGCCCGTTCAATTGCGCTGTCCATGTCCTCAAAAGCTTCCCGTATCCGGCCGTAGACAATGTAATTGCCGCTACCCATATCCGCTTCCGGAGTTATGTAATCCGTTCTCACGCTGACCGTTTCATATGCGCATATGTCCCCTATGACCGCGCCAAGAGCATTTGATACACTCGAATACTCTGATACTTTCCAGCCGGCATGAAGTGCTTTTGCCACATC
>JAZOAJ010000003.1:0-7307 GCA_045595385.1 Lachnospiraceae bacterium
CTGTAGTTAAAATTTACGAATACGAGACCATCTCTTGCAAATGCATTGCCCTGATAGAGCACATCACTTGTATAACCTGTATGGTATCCCCCGCCGTATATGTATACGAATACAGGCAGGTTCTCTCCCTCAACAGGTCTCTTGATGTTGATTGTGAGGCAGTCCTCATCACCCATCTCAATGCCCTGATTCTTTTGAACCGGTGCAGGCCCATATTCTTTTGCGTCAAACACATCAGCCCATGGCTTAACAGGGACAGCCCTTTTGAATCTAAGAGCTCCTACAGGTGGTTCTGCATAAGGTATACCCAGATATTCGATACGTCCGTCTCTCTCATAGCCCTTTACACTTCCGCTTGTGGTCTTAACGATATGCTCTGACATGTCTGCTCCTCTCTTTTTTATGTTTCGTGACAAGGGACGGTTATTACGTCTCCTTTTCACATTGTTCTTATTATCGCTTAACTTGATTATAGATGTGGGCTGCACATGTCTATATTCTTATTTTTAAGCTTTTGTTTTTATTTTGCATCAGACGAATAAGGCACTGCTTCTTCATAGGCATTAGTCTGCAGAATTACATTTATGATCCTGGCTGCACAGGCGCGGATCTCTTCATCTGTAAGATCTCCGTCTTCATATGCGCGTATCATGTCATCGTAATCAAGCTGCATGCCCGGCATGATCAGGTCGTTGCCCGCTTTTGCACATAAATGGGATATGCTCCCGCATTCAGGCAGAGTAGTTGTCCAGTCAGTCATGATCAATCCTTCAAATCCCCATTCTTTACGGGCTGCTGCAGTGCAGATGTCATAACTGTTAGCTGCATGTATCCCATTGATCAGATTGTATGAGGTCATTATGCACATCGGCTGGCTTTCCTTAACAGCGATCTCAAATCCGCGCAGATAGATCTCCCTGAGGGCTCTTTCCGAGATGATGCTGTCCGATCCTATACGGTTATCCTCCTGGTTATTGCATGCCAGGTGTTTGATAGTAGTGCCTGTACCCGGAAGGCTCTGCACTCCGTTTGTAATAGCTGCTGCGATCTTTCCGCTGACATATGGATCCTCTGAATAGTATTCAAAGTTTCTTCCGCAGAGGGGGTTTCTTTGTATATTGAGTCCCGGGGCAAGCCACCAGCTGACGTGGAATTCTTCCATCTCCTCTGCTGCAGCTATGCCAACTTCCTCAAGAAGCTTAGTATCAAAGCTTTGGGCAAGCAGTATGCCTACCGGGAAAGCCGTGCAGTATTGATAATAATCACTTGCCCCCTCGTGTCTGGCAGGTTCCTCAAAAAGTCCGTTCTCAATACTTGCAAGGAATCCCAGATCGTATACTTCTTCCGTTTTGTCATCTACCTCAAAGCTTCTGGAAAGCCTGATACCCGCCGGACCGTCTGCCATTACTGCCGCGGCAAGCCCAAGACTTTCCATGTAATCGCTGCATGTCTCTCCAGCAGATCCAGGTACTCTGATGCCTGCTGCACCAAGCATTCCCTGTCCCTTGCTGATCGAGCCCATGAGCAGCGGGATCATCTCCCTGGCAGGCAGGACTTCTGCCAGCTTTTCTGCTTCTTTGCGGGTCTCTTCTTTATACTTATTATCCCCGATGCATATCACTTTCTCCGGCATCTCTTCCGGGGAGAACTTAATGTGAGGCAGACTGCTCACATCAGGCAATTCTCTTTCAGGCGCGGTGATCTCTTTCAGAGCTTCCTGCAGGGGACAGATATGCTCTGTCTTTTCTATTATCTGCTCATGATCAAGTTCAAGAACAGCAACAGGTACTGACTCTTCAAGTGAAAACCCCGTCCACACAATGTATTCTCCGGCTTCAAGTATCCAGGCGGAGTTCTCCTCATCGAACGAAGCCAGCTGCTTTGACGAAATATCCATGCTGAGTTCTGCAGTTTCTTCAGGCGCAAGCAATGGGGTCTTGTCAAAGGCAGCCAGACGACGATACTCTTTTGGCAGTCTGCCTGCAGGACATGAAACATATGTCTGCACGACCGCTTTTCCGGATGTATCTCCTGTATTGCGCACACTGACAGTCACTTTGCCATTTTCGATACATGTATTGCTTATTTCAAAATCAGTATATGACAAGCCATATCCGAAGCCATACAAAGGCTTGATGCCGAATGTATCAAAATATCTGTATCCTACATATATTCCTTCGTTATAGTATTCCTTTGTTACATCACCGCTCATGTACGAGAATGTTTCTGCATTCGGGTAGTCACTGTACTGACGCGCCCAGGTCATTGTCAGCTTTCCTGATGGTGTCACATCTCCCGCCAGAACATACGCGGCAGCGTTACCGCCTTCCTGTCCGGCCTGCGACATGTACAGTATTGCCTTAACAAACTGAAGTTCTGCGGCTTTTGTCAGTTCCACCGGACCCCCTGCATTTATAAGAAGCACGGTCGGGACTTTATTATCGTTCAGGATCTCGAGGTCTTCCATCTCTCGTTCAGTAAGGTAATAGTCTCCGGCCTCGAGCTTTCTGTCTGTATTCTCACCTGCATTTCTGCTTATAACGTAGACGGCAGCATCCGCTCCTTTCACATCCGTGTCCGCAACCGGTCTGCCATCCGGCATGTAGAAAGGATTTGCTGTGTAGGTAAAAAAGAAGTTGGCTTTTGCTTCTTCAGAGCCATCACCAAGTATCAGATCCCTCCATGCCTGCCTTGCGTTATGATATCTTGTCTCATAATCCTTGAGCCAGCCAAGGTTAACTATTTCGAAGCCTTTATTCAGAAGACCCTCGAGCACATTGACAGCCTTTCGGGGATTGACATCTCCCGATCCTGTGCCGCCCTTAACGGTAAACTGTGCTCCGCTTCCAAACAGCGCCAGACGCATCCCTTTGCTGAATGGCAGTAATCCTTCATTTTTCAGCAGCACCATGCTTTCTGCTGCTGCTCTTCTGGCTATTTCAGCCGAGCGCTTTTCACGTCCGGAAATCTCCGGGTTCCTAGTGCCACTGTGCTTATATTGACAGATCTTTTTCATAGCTATCGGGTCTCCTGATCATTCATTACATCATATATTCTTATCTCAACACCAAAGTCACGTCCCTGAACCTCTGATCTGAATCTCTGCTGACTCATGTACTCTCCAAGCACAGGAGAGTCTGTCATAAAGCTAGGATATGCATTGAAGAACGGGTCATTTCTCATGCACTCAGCAAGGTATCCGTTATTTTCAACAAACAGATGACATTCATTGCCTTCGCAGTCTTTCCCCAGAAACATGTATTTTGCGCACATATTTCTGCTGCCTGCAGGATTTTCCACTTGTACATCGCAGGCTCCCGGCAGTGTTTTTCCTGTAAACAGTTCTGACTCTACGGTCGCGGTGAAAGGTATGAAAGATACCCCGCCGTATTTGCACATCATATCCGAGCAGTCTTCTGCGTTTGCGTATACTTTGAATATCATAATAGGCTCTGACATTTTTCTTACTCCTTATTTTTTCCCGTAGCAAAGCTGCATTTTTGAGAACAGATCACTCATTGTAAGTCTCGGATCAACATTTTCATAGACCCTTATCATTTTTCCGTCCGGATCATCAATGTAGTTATAGTCCTGATCTATCTTCGGTGCTTTGCGTTCGTAATAATTGTCTCTTCCTCTTCCCATCAGGAGGGTCGTTACGCTTGGATTGTCTCCGAGCGACCATGTTTCGCCGTGAGGGAATCCGGAGTCTACACCCTGATCCCCGAACCTGAAGTTGACCTCCTGCACCAGATCGCAAAGCCAGCCGCCGAGGTCTCCGCAGTTCCGAAGGCTGTACGCCAGTTCTGCCTGTGAAACATCCATTGTAGTATACATATTGATCGGCACCTGCCACAAAGGTACCGGGCTATCTAGCACAATGCACGATGCTCTGTAGTCCTGCATCATATTGAACTCAGGCCCGCCCTGCGGATACATGCCTCCGCCTATCCATATGCAGGTCATCCTTTCTGCGATCTCCGGTCTTTTAAGCAAGGCGATCGCAACATCAGTCGCAGCGCCCAGCATGGCTATGTACAGGTGAGAGTCTGTATCTCTCATCGCTTCTTCAATTATGAAGTCGGCACCCGGGCTTTCGGGAAGATCGTTCTCATCACTTATCTCATATCTGCTGCCGTGAATGAGCGGTACATCATCTATTCCGCACAGCTCCATGAGTTTTTCGCCGACAGCATATGATCTCTCCTCTGTCTTTCCTCTGTCACTATAGAGCATATTGAGAAAATCCAGCTCTTCGGGTTTCGCATCTCCGGCTTTAAGCCTTTCCTCAGCCATTTTGCAGAAACCGTCAAAGTGTGAGCTTATTATAGCGCGAACATCTTCACTTGGTGTAAGCAGGTGATGCATTATCGCGAACGGATCGTCAGCTTCGTTTGCAATATCTGTTGAAATGATCACTCTTTTCTTTTTCTTATCAGGAACCTGGAACATCAGGCGTTTCAAGACTTCTTCTCTTTTCATTTTTCAAACCTCTGTATCTGTTCAGCAAGCTTTCATATATCAGCAGAGGGCATCATATAAGACGCCCCCTGCTGAACTCATAATTTCATTGATTATTCAATACCTTTTTCCTTTTTGAGTTTGTTGAGATCTCTTTCAAGGTTGAAGAACAGCAGCATCATTACGAAGATAACTGCGCACATGACCATCGGGATATAGTTGTACATGAATTTGATTGCAGTGATAACTGTTTCAGGCTGTGCTATTCCCTGAGCATCGAGAGATGCGTCAAATCCTGCTCCGGAGAGAACCCATCCGAAGATAGCCTGTCCGAGACCAAGGCCGAGCTTCTGAGCAGCAGATGTTCCGGCGTTGCCCATGCCTACTGCGTTGATTCCGGTCTTGAGCTGTCCGTAGAGGATAGTGTCTGCAACCATTCCCATAGCCATTCCGCCGGACATTCCGAGGCCGAGGCCCTTAAGAACGTTGCAGGCGATCATGAGCGGCTTGCTGAAATCCACAAATCCGAATCCCAGGAATCCGAGTGTGAGGCAGAGCATTCCTGCAGCATAGATAGGTCTCTTGCCAAACTTCCTCATAAAGAACGGTGTAGCAAACATGATCGCGAACTGAGCGATGGAGATAGCGTTGTTCATCCAGCTTATCTGACCCATGTCGCCGAAGATGTAAATCGCATAGTATACCCCGCCGATCGAGTAGAAGATGATCACGAAGAAGATGCAGAGCATTGCGAAGAACATCATTACCCAGTACTTATTGGTGAGCAGCGCCTTTATTGCTGTCATTACAGGAACTTTTTCTTCTTCTGTTTCGCCTTCGTTCTCAGCATCAGGGTTATCAGCAACTCTCTCTTTTGTGCTGAATGCTGTGATCATGCATACGACGACCATGATCGCGCAGAGAATAGTGATAGTCACTGTGAATGCCTGCTGTGTGAAGTATGTCTCAGCGCTGCTTGAGAACTTTGTCAGCATGATAGTGAATACTGCATTTACGAATACATTTCCCAGAGTCTGGAAGATCTGCTGGATGTTGCCGAGGAATCCGCGCTCATATGAGTTTCTTGTCATCAGCGAGATCAGGGAGTAAAACGGTACCTGGATCGATGTAAGGCATACTGCATTTACAAGGTTGTACATGATGAATACATATACATACTTCAGTGCTGAAGGGAATCCCTGCGGTACGAAGAACAGCAGGATCGTAGCAATGGCAAACGGGATGCACATTCTCATCAGCCATGGTCTGGCCTTTCCCATCTTAGACCTTGTGTTATCGACCATTCTTCCGACGACCAAATCAGATACTCCGTCAAACAGCTTGGATACAGCTATGATAGTCGAGATCACTGCCGCGTCGAGCATGGCAACATTTGTGAAATAAACTGTCAGGAATGTTCCGATAATACCGTTGACCATGTTCCAGCCAAAAGCTCCGGAAGCGTAACCGACTCGTTCACCCCAACCCAGTGTCTTGTCAGGGTCATTGTGTTTTGTAGCTAAACTAATCATTGTGGACCTCCTGTTTGATACCTGTGACAGTGTTGTTAGCTATGTAAGTGTTTTTTCTGTATCTATATAGTAGTTTCGATCAAAGCGTGCTTATATTCTTATTTTGTCGCTTTTGTCTTTAATTTGTTCCTAATATGTTTTGCAGAGTCTTGCGCCTATCTCTGCAAGATTCTCCCTGCTTCCTGTAAGTTCCTGGATCGCCAGCGCCCTTGCTCTTGGCTGGCATCCATCCTCAGGGTCAGTGAACAACCCAAAATACACCTCCGTAAGCCCTCCGATCTGGTTGTCTTCTATACCTGCTCTCCTGAGCATCTCATTCTCGTTAAGGAGCCTGAAGTTATGAACAGTCCTTACATAAGGCAATTCCCTTGCGATCTGCAGAAGCTTACGGTTGAATCCGGCGTATCTCACCTCAAGCTTATGATCTCCGAGGTCTGTAAATCCTGTTTCAGTCAGGATCACCTGCTTATGACCGTCTCCATACTTCTTCATTACTTTGTATGCTGCGTCGTTGAAACTCTTCCAGAGCTGATCCGGTTCGTCGACGTTAAGGAAAAGATCCTTGTCCTCTACATCCGGCTTATTCGTGAACACGTATGGATGCCACGCCAGAATGTCGAAGTAATCGTCAGTATTGTCCGACCAGAACCTGCCCGATTTTATACGGCTGTAAACCTTGTCCAGTGTCCATGCGACTCCGTACATGACCGGAAGGAAGTCCGGCATGTCGCCTCCAAGGCCGGGTGTTGAGAGTGCCGGAGAAAAAGATGCGACTTTTGCTTTACCGCCTGCTCTTCTTATCCCCTTTGCTGCGAAGTACATCATGTCTACCGCGATGTCCATCTTCTCATCAGCCGTGAAAGGCTCCATTCCCGGGCTGTTTAAAAATCCATCCGGATGAAGGAATGCATTGAGGTTCCACTCGTTGCCGATTTCCCAGATGCTGACCTGCGGGAACAGCCCCGCCATCGTATACCACGACTCCTCGAGTATCTCCAGTGTCTTCATATACAGGCTTCCCGAAGTGAGGTCTCTTGCAGGCATCGCATGACCTTTATCCTGTATACAGCCCTCCGGCAGGAACCACTCGTGGCTCATTCCTGTGACTTCAAGATCGAGCTCCACTGCTCTGTTCAGAAGTTTTGTGTGTTTTTCCACAGCCTTTTCATCAGGCGTGGAAGGATCTTTGAGAATATCGGTAAGGTGCATCCACGAACGATATGCCGTGCAGCCCAACCCCTTTACCAGGTCCAGATATGCTGCAGCGTCTATGTTCTGATATCCCTGTCTTTCAATAAGCGGCTCTCCCACTCC
>JAZOAJ010000004.1:0-6445 GCA_045595385.1 Lachnospiraceae bacterium
TAGATATGGAATACATTCACTACATTGATTCACCGCTCGGAAGAATATTGATTTCCGGAGAAGATGACTCTCTGACAGGCCTTTGGTTTGAGGGACAAAAGTATTTTGCAGATACTATCCGTAAGGATGCGGAAGTAAAGCATCTTCCGGTCTTCGCAGAAACGGAAAGATGGCTGGAAATCTATTTTGAGGGAAAGGATCCGGGGTTCTTTCCAAAGCTTGCACCCAAGGGTACGGCTTTTCAGAAGGAGATATGGGATATACTTCTGACAATTCCATACGGGAAAACTATGACATACGGCGGTATCGCGTCAATTATTGCTGAAAGAAGAGGGACAAAACGTTTTTCTGCGCAGGCCGTCGGCGGCGCAGTAGGACACAATCCAATCTCGGTGATCATCCCATGCCACAGAGTTGTCGGTGCGGATGGCAGCCTGACAGGATATGCAGGAGGCCTTGATAGAAAGGAAGCACTGCTTAAACTGGAAAGATATTAAATCAGGCTTTGGAGAAATTTGTGAGGAATTTCAAACATATGAGATACGACATCCGCTGAGGCTTGCAATGACTGGGTTACAAAACTTCGGTTCTGACCATCAGCTCCAAGCAAAAGGAGACGGATCCATTCCGTCTCTTTTTGCTTGAGAATGCCAGGTAAAAATAAGAACAAGAACAACAAAACTGTGATATGTCGCTAAACGGTTTTCTGATAAAAATAGCATATAAAAGAATCACTATATGTTTTGCTGGCATATGACCGGGAGGAACGAATAATGGAAAGAAGATATCCTCACTTATCTAGTCCGATAACTCTTGGCAGAGTTACTTTCAGAAACCGCATGTTTTCATCTCCTATGGGAGGGACCGATATAACTGAAAACGGCTGCATAGGGCCTGGCTCGAGAGCGTTCTATGAATTGAGAGCAAAGGGCGGTGCTGCTGCAGTAACAGTGTCCGAATTGATGGTTCATCCGGAGACCGACGGCTCACAGGCTTTCCATCTTGATCCGGCGCTTTGGGGAACTCTGCAGAGCGCGACTCTCTGTGCAGACGCCATCAGGCGCCACGGAGCCATCGCGAGCATAGAGCTATCGCACTCGGGGCAGTTTGCTGGCACATATATGACGGATAAGAGCAAGAAGGCAGAAATGGTCCAATATGGTGTCAGTCCAAGTGTAAGAGCAGACGGCATGCAGATACTCGAGCTCAGCAAAGAGCAGATAGCCGAGATAACAGAAGCTTACGGAAGAACAGCAGCCCTTGCCAAAACAGCAGGTTTTGAGATGCTGATGGTACATGGCGGACACGGCTGGCTCATAAACCAGTTCCTCTCGCCGCTGTTCAATAAAAGAACTGATGAGTATGGCGGAAGTCTTGAAAACCGTACCAGATTCGCGATCGAGGTATTAAAGAAAGTAAGAGAGGCTGTCGGACCGGGATTCCCGATCGAGTTCAGACTCAGCGGATCGGAATTCGTTCCTGACGGATACGATCTGGACGAAGGAATAAGGATCGCTCAGACGATAGAGCCGTATGTCGATCTGCTTCACGTTACAGCGGGTACTTATCAGAAGACTTTCGGTATTACACACCCGTCGATGTTCGAAGACCATGGCCGCAATGTTTATCTTGCAGCAGAAATCAAAAAGCATGTCAGTGTTCCTGTGGCAACGATCGGAGGGCTTTCCGACCCTGATATGATGGAAGAGATAATTGCGTCCGGTAAGGCAGATGTAGTTGAGATGGCGCGTCAGCTCCTTGCCGATCACGAACTTCCGCGCAAAGTTGTTGAAGGCAGAGGCGAAGACATAGTGCACTGCCTGCGCTGCTTCAACTGCATGGCGGAAAGAGGCGTAACGGGCACTCGTAAGTGTACCGTGAATCCTTTCATCGGAAGAGAGACTGACGGCATGGAAGTTGTTCCTGCGGCAGTAAAGAAAAAAGTCCTTATAGCCGGAGCAGGACCGGGAGGCCTTTACGCTTCCATCACGGCTGCGAAGCGCGGACACAGGGTCATACTCTGTGAGAAGGATAATGAAGTCGGAGGGATACTCAGAGGAGAGCAGGCTCTGCCTTTCAAATATGATATGTATAAGCTTGGAGTTACATACGAAAAGCTCGCACGTGATCTGGGTGTAGAGATCCGTCTCAACACTACTGTCACCAAAGAGTATGTCGAAGCGGAAGCGCCGGATGCGCTTATAATTGCTGCAGGCTCTACTCCGCTCGTACCGCCGATTCCGGGTCTCAAAGGAGACAATGTTGTAGTCGTCAACAATTATTTCCTTGAGAAAGACAAGGTAACTGACAACGTAGTGGTCTTCGGCGGGGGTCTTGCAGGCTGCGAGATCGCTGTCAAGCTCGGAATGGAAGGAAAGAATGTCCATATCGTTGAGATGCGCGACCGCCTTGCTCCGGATGCCAACATACGGCACAGACCTCTACTCATGAATGAGATCGATAAATATGTGACTGTGCATACTTCCTGCAAGGGCCTTGAGGTCCGCGAAGACGGTATTCTCTGCGAGAATGCAGCAGGAGAAGAGGAACTTATTCCGGGAACGACAGTTATCTGTGCTCTCGGCCAAAGATCGAATACGTCAGTTGTTCAGGAACTGCAGGATGCAGCTCCGTTTGTTAGAGTCATCGGAGACGCGTCCAAGGTATCAACTATAACAAATGCAGTGTATTGGGGACACCACGCAGCACTGGATATCTGATATCTATGAAAGTAACGGAGGAATTATTATATGTCCGAAGGCAAATGGTTCTGGGCTGAAGGATGGAATAAGGAAGATGATGAAAAGGCCAAGCTGGTCCTGTTTCGTGCTGCCTTCGACGGAAAGCCGGATAATACACGCATCAGAATAACCGCGGACAGCAGATACAAGCTTTACGTGAATGGCATCCATGTTCAGTCGGGTCCGTCCAAAGGCGATGACAAGATCAGATACATAGATGAAGCGGATATTGGCGAATGGCTGAATGACGGGGAGAATGTCATTGCGGTAAATGTTCTCAGGTATTCTTTTGACCATCCGTATCACAGCAATCACAGCCTGTTTGCGTCACAGACGCCGGGTCTCTTTGTTGAAGGCATCGACCTTAAATGGAAGAGCCATGTAGTAAGGACGGTCAGATTCGAGGGAGAGGAAGGCGGGTTTGCACCGCTTCACGTCCATGAGAGGATCGCGACAGACCCTGCAGCGAGAGGATGGAAGAGAGCCGGCTTTGACGATTCTGCATGGGACGATATATTTGAATACACAGATAAGGACCTGCCTGACATCCTGAAACCCGAAAATCTTGCTGAACGTACTATTCCATATATGCGAAGATCGAAAGCATGCTTCAGAACTGCCACGGATGACGCATGGAATGCTCTGATAAAAGGCACCGGAACACTTACGGTCGCAGGGGATACGGACACTGCAGTCACTCTGGACGCCGGGGAGGAAATGACAGCCTTCCCGCATCTTAAAATGCATGCAGGGGCCGGCACTAATATAGAGATACTATACAGTGAATGCTATACGATCCCTTCAGAGCACGGCACGGTAAAGGGTAACAGACTTGACCGGGAGAATGGCATTCTTGAAGGATATACAGATACTTATTACATAACAGAAAGCGGAGACTGGGAATATGAGCCGTACTGGATGAGAACGTTCAGATTTGTACGGATCAGGATAAGGACCGGCGCTGAACCGCTGGTAATCAGGTCACTGACTCTGGAGGAAACCGGTTATCCGCTGGAAGCAAGAACAGAGGTCACTGCTTCTGACAGCTCTTTATCGGATATCTGGGATATCAGCCTCAGAACGCTGAAACGATGTATGCACGAGACTTACATGGACTGTCCGTTTTATGAGCAGCTTTCGTATGTTATGGATACGAGGTCGCAGATACTTTATACGTATTCAGTAGCCGCTGATGACAGACTTGCGCGTAAAGCGATCGACGATTTCCGCAGAAGCCAGAGAGAGGATGGGCTTCTGAACGCATCTTATCCGAACAGAAACGAGAATGTCATACCGGGATTTTCTATCTATTACATACTGATGATCCACGATCATATGATGTATTTTGGGGACAAGGCACTCGTCAGAGACTGCATGCCTTCGGTCAAAAAAATACTGGCATTCTTTGATAAACACAGAGAAGTTAACGGTCTTGTAAGCAAGATCGGCGGTCTGAACAGAATAGAAAGATTCTGGTCTTTCATAGACTGGGCTGATGAGTGGCTCCCTACAACAGGTATGCCGAGATGCGGACTGAACGGGCCGAACTCTCCGGAAAGCCTCCTGTATATTATGGGACTCAATGCTGCAGCAGAACTGGCTGACTATATTGGTGAGTCCGAATCTGCAAAAAAGTGGCGTCATGATGCAGCAGAGATGAGGGAGGCTGTACGCAGCACCTGCATGAATGAGGATGGACTTCTGACAGACGGCCCGGCAACCGCTGACCTCAGTCAGCATGCGCAGGTCCTGGGAGTGCTTTCAGGAACACTTACTGAGGAAGAAGGCCGCAGAGCAATGCAGAGATGCATGACTGAGCCGGGCTTTACAAGATGTACCGTTGCCATGAGCTGGTACTTGTTCCGCGCACTTGAAGAAACCGGTCTTTATCATCTTACCGACGGCTGCTGGGATGTGTGGAGGCGCATGATCGCTAATGGCTGCACCACATGTGTTGAGTCTGAGGGATATAACAGGAGCGAGTGCCATGCATGGGGAGCTTTGATCCTGTATGAACTGCCTTCGGTAACGCTCGGGGTTCGCCCGGCATCTCCGGGATACGAGACAGTCGAAGTCATACCTGTGCCGGGGTATCTTGATCATGCAGCGGGCACAGTCCATACTCCCCGTGGAGATGTGCATGTTGAATGGCATAGGAGCGGAAATGACATCAAATGCCATGTTGAAGCCGATGAGGGGATTCACTTCTCCTCAAACTCGGTACTGCGGTAGATATCGCGGTACCTGCGTGGAGTGATCCCCTTATACTTAAGAAATATCTTTCCGAAATAACTCTGGTTAGGGAAACCTATGTATTCAGCTATCTCAGAGAGAGACATGTCACTGTAAAGCAGCATGCTTGCGGCGCGCTCTATACGCACTGTGTTTATATGATCCTGCAGACGCTCACCTGTCTCATTGTGAAACAGACGCGACAGATAGCTTGTGCTGATACCGAGAGCATCAGCGATGTCTTCAATATATATCTTCTGGCGATAATTCTTTCGTACATAATCCTTGCAGCGCTCAACATAACTGGATGAGCGCTGTTTTTCTATTTTTTCTTTTACTCTGCCTGCCATCTCCTGGATCGCCCGGTTCCGGTAATGGAGCAGGTGCGCGGGATCCTGGGCTAGGTCACATTTCTGAATGTAGAAACCGCTGAGACGATAAGCATCATAAGGAGAAATGCCTGCGTGGATGGCGGCTCTGGAGCATATGGTGATAGCGATTATGGCATTGATCCTGCGATGGCTCAGTTCACTGGCTCCCAGACGCCCGCTGTCCTGATCCATGCTCTCAGAAATGCGGATCGCCTCTTCCGCATTTCCCTCCATGACAGCTTTGACTACCATCTGTTCTTCCTGATAGGTGTGTCTGTAGAGAGCCTCATCATCCCTTTCGTCTTCTTCTAAACGGAAGCTTTCTATTTCTTCACTGGTCTGCCGGTCTGCCTGATCGATTATGCGGTTGAGCTGCATAAGCTCCTCGTTCTCAAGGTTAGCGTTGCCGAGCATAGAGTTTGCGAGGAGCATCATATTACGCATTTCAGGCATCGAGTAAACACGCAGCTCTCTCAGGTCGTTGCTTTCTATATTGTAATAACGGTACATGCGCTGTATACCCGTGACCTTCAGCTTCTGGTGGCACATCGGACCCATGTAGAGGATGCCGTCGCCTGCTCTGAGTCCGGCAAAATAGCAGTCCTCTGCTCCCTGGTGCAGATAAGGAGCTGACTGGGCATTAGTGTGGGCTTTCAGGAGGTTGCGAAGAGACTGGGAGTGCATGAGAGGACTAGTGTCAGTCGAATCAAAGAACGGAACCAGCAGGCCATCCGGTGATTCGTACACCATGCCTACTCTGATGACACTGCAAAGTATGCGCAGATGTGTTTCTCTCATGCCCGTGCACCTCCTTTTTGACCTGGAATCATTCTACCACAGAGCGGTCATGTCAGTATGCAGAATATGAACAAAAATAACAAAAAATAAATATATAGAAAATGCGGCAGCCAATACTATGAGTATAAGAAAAAGTGTATTCAGACTGGGGAATGATCCGAAAGTAAAGTACGGAGGAACACATGAAAGACAGATTTTACGGAGTGGGAGAGCCGCTTATTGAAAGACAGGGATATCAGAACATAGACGCTGCAGCATATCTGGACCTGGTAAAGGGGTTGGGCTGCACGGCATATCGTTCGT
>JAZOAJ010000005.1:0-10260 GCA_045595385.1 Lachnospiraceae bacterium
GTCGCCGCCCAACGAAAGAACCGCCTCGGTCTCTTTGGGGACAAGAGCGGGATCTGTAAAGCGGTAATGGTATCTGGCATCCTCTTCCGCTATCAGGCTTGCCGTGCATCTGCAACCGTTCTTTTCAAGTATGGCCGCTACCTGCTCAGCACACTGCCTGCTGTTTCCCTTCGCGGAATTTGCAACTATCACGAAATTTTTCATTTGTCCAGTTCCTCATGTGCGTCGGCAACGACCCTGCCGATCATCTCCCGGTCAAAAGGCATTGCACCTTCTGCCGCTTTTTTTACATGTATCAGGTATTCTATGTTGCCTTCCGGTCCCTTTACCGGAGAATAGGTGAGTCCTTCAGCGCTAAGTCCGGAACTTTCTGCAAAGCTGACCACCTTTTCTATTACTTCCTCATGGACTGCGGGATCCCTGACCACACCCTTCTTTCCGACTTTCTCACGTCCTGCTTCAAACTGGGGTTTTATCAGCATCACCAGTTCTTTTACATCGTCCAGCAGTTCAAGCGCGGGAGGAATGACTTTCGTAAGTGAGATAAAAGAGACGTCCACCGATGCGAAATTGATCTTCTCGGGTATGTCTTCAGGCTTAACATGGCGTATGTTAGTCTTTTCCATTACGACTACACGGTCATCTGTCCTTAACTTGTAATGGAGCTGCCCGTAGCCAACGTCAACCGCGTAAACCTTGACTGCACCGCTTTGCAGCATGCAGTCCGTGAATCCGCCGGTGGATGAGCCTATGTCCATGCAGACTTTCCCGGTAAGATCCAGGTCAAAAGCGGACATTGCCTTTTCAAGCTTGAGCCCGCCGCGGCTCACATACTTAAGGGTCTCTCCCCGGATCTCTATCACGGCGTCTTCTGTGAACATTGAGCCAGCTTTCAGCTCCTTCTGGTTGTTCACATACACAACCCCGCTCATTATCAGGGACTGGGCCTTAGCTCTGGTCAGTTCAGTATTCTGTTCGCAGAGCATTACGTCAAGTCTCTTTTTCATCCTGTTCAAGTCCCAATATATCTATCATCTTTATATAAAGCGAATCTGCATCAAGTCCGCATTCCTTGAGCTGCCTGTCCCTGCTGCCCTGTTCTATGAATGAATTGGGGATCGCGAAATTGACAACCCTGGCATTTGCGCGGATAGCATTTATCAGGCTGAGCGCAAGTACTCCGAACCCGCCGGCAAGGACATTTTCCTCCATTGTCACTATGAGCTGGTGATTCTTCGCGATCGTACGCAGCATTTCCTCATCTACCGGTTTAACAAACCTGACATTTACCAGTGAGACGTTAAGTCCTCTATCCTTTAACCGCTCGCGGACCTGTCCTGCTATGCTTACCATTGATCCGACGGCAAGAATGGCTATGTCCTTTTCAAGGTACATGATCTCGCTCTTTCCGAATTCCACGGGAGCGTTGAATTCTTCATATCCCAGAAATGCGGCTCCCCTCGGATACCGGATGGCCAGCGGGGCGCTGAACCCTGAAGCGAACTTCACAGCGGCTGCCAGTTCCTGCCCGTTCTTCGGAGCGAACACGTTCATGTTGGGGATCGTGCTCATGTATGATATGTCAAATGTTCCCTGATGAGTCTCGCCGTCTTCCCCAACGAGCCCTGCCCTGTCGATGCAGAATGTCACCGGCAGATTCTGCAGGCACACATCGTGGAGTATCTGGTCAAATGCCCTTTGCAGGAATGTGGAGTAAATGGCAACAAACGGCTTCAGCCCTTCACATGCCATTCCGGCAGCACTTGTCACTGCGTGTTCTTCAGCTATCCCCACATCAAAGAATCTGTCAGGATATTTTTTAGCAAATCCTTTCAGTCCCGTACCATCTGTCATGGCGGCCGTGATCGCAACTATCTCCGGATGTTTCTCCGCCTCGGCCTCAAGCGCATCCGCAAACATTTCTGTCCATGTCGGACCGGTTTTTTTATTTATGAGTTCTCCGGTCTTAGGATCAAACGGAGCTATGCCGTGGAACTTTCCGGGATCTTCTTCAGCAAATTTGTAGCCTTTACCTTTTTTGGTGCTGACATGGATGATCACAGGATGATCAAGCTTTTTGCACTCTGTTATGATCCTTCTCATCCTGGCGATATTGTGCCCGTCAATGGGGCCAAGATATGTGATGCCGAGATTTTCAAAGAATGAGCCCGGTACTATTAGTGTCTTGATCTTGTCCTTGGTCTTTTTGATGTTCTTGACCATTGAGCCGCCGACCAAAGGTATGTGCTCCAGGGTGTTGACCACACCCTGTTTGATGTCATTATATGTTCCGCCGGCCCTGACGTCTGTTAGGTAGTTTGACATTCCTCCGACATTTTCAGAGATGGACCGGTTATTGTCGTTCAGGATTATTATGAGGTTTCTGTCAAGCTTTGAAGCGTTATTGATGGCCTCGTAAGCCATGCCGCCTGTGAGGGCTCCATCGCCCACAACGGCAACTATCGTATTATTCTCACCCTTCAGGACTTCAGCCTCTGCCATGCCGACAGCGGCAGATATTGCTGTGGATGCGTGCCCCGCGATAAAAGCATCGCAGTCGGATTCCCTGCGCTTGGGGAACCCGCTTAATCCCCCGTAAGTGCGCAGCTGTGAGAAGCGGTCCTTCCTTCCTGTAAGTATCTTGTGGGCATATGCCTGATGTCCCACGTCCCATACTATCTTGTCCTTGGGAAGATCCAGCGCAAGATGAAGAGCCATCGTAAGCTCGACCGCTCCAAGACTGGATGCCAGATGGCCGCCTGTCCTGCTCACATTTTTGATCAGAAATCCCCTTATCTCCTTGGCAAGGAGCGGAAGGTCCTCCCGCTTAATGTTCTTTATGTCATTTTCCTTGTTTATACTGTCAAGCAGCATGCTAGTTTTCCCTTCCTGCCATTTCCAAGATCAAGTCTCTCAGAAAATCGTTCCTGCAGGGCAGCTCATCAAGCAGGGACACAGCTTTTTTTGAATACATTTCCACATCTTCCTGTGCCGCCTCAATACCTTTGAGCGTCACATATGTGGCTTTGTTGTTTTTCTCGTCAGAACCTACCGGTTTTCCGAGTTTATCTGTTGTTGATGTGACATCCAGGATGTCATCTCTTATCTGGAATGCCAGACCGGTGCTTTCCGCGATCTCCTCCATTGCGTCCACGCAGGGCCTGTTTGCCCCGGCGAGTATGGCGCCGCACATCATTGAAGCTTCAAGCAGTGCAGCGGTCTTGTTCTTATGTATGTACATGATCTGGTCCATGTCCAGATCCATGCCTTCAGTCTTCTCAGAATAGACATCCAGGCACTGGCCTCCGACCATGCCGTAAATGCCGGCCTTACGGGCAAGTACGTTAAATGCACGCAAGCCTCTCCTGACATCGGCGATGTCTGCCGCGCTGTCCAGTTCACTTAGGATCAGCTCATAGGCATAGTTTAGCAGCGCGTCCCCGGCGAGCACTCCAAATGCTTCATCATATTGCGCCCATGTTGAAGGCTTCCCTCGCCGCAATGTGTCATTATCCATTGCCGGGAGATCGTCATGGCAGAGTGAATAACTGTGTATCATCTCGATCGCAGCCATGAACTTATGGAGAAGAACGCTCTCCTCCCTGCCTCTGGCAAACAGCCTGTAGCTCTCCTGCATCAGCATCGGGCGTATACGCTTTCCACCGGCTCTGATGGTATAATCCATGGCCTGCGTTATGCGATCGGTATTATTATCTCCCTTCGGGATATAGGCAAATATTATCTCTTCGACCTCATTTACCCGCCGGGCTAAAACTTCTCTGTCCATTTCATTCTCCGTCCGGCTCAAGAAGTTTGATGTCGCATTCGATCTTTTCGATCCTGCTGCTGCATTTTTCAACTAATTCAAGTCCCTTTTTATAATCGGAAAATGTTTCCTCCAGGGTCTGTTCGCCTGACTGCATCCCCTCGATCAGTTCCTCGAGCTTCTGCATCATTTCCTCAAGGGTCTCTTCCTGTTTATCACTCATATACTGCCTCTTTCACGCTTTCAACTCTGGCGCCGATGCGGCCGTCACTTACGTTTATCTCTATGTGCGTACCTTCGCTTACATTCTTTATGCTGGCAACTGCCTTCCCCTCATCATCTGTCACGAAAGCATATCCTTCCGATATGCGCTTCAGCGGCGAAAGGCCTGACAGCCTCTCCGCCATGACTTTTAGCATTTCCCGGCGTTTCCCCAGCTTGTCCTTCAGCAGAAGGGAGATCTTTGATCTCATGTTCTCAAGATCCTGTTTCTTCCTGAGGAGCACTTTCTCCGGTGAAAGGTTCAGGATCTTAAGGCTGTACATCTTTACCTTTTCCCTGGATCTGTCCAGCGCCCTGCCCATGATCTTGTCCAGCGCGTCCCGGCTTCCGTCCAGATCCATCATAAAGCGGTTATAGTCAAATACAGCCAGTTCTGCTGCTGCAGAAGGTGTCGGAGCCCTGAGATCCGCCACAAAATCCGCGATCGTGAAGTCCGTTTCATGACCGACTGCGGAAATAACAGGTGTATTGCATTCGAATATCGCCCTTGCCACATTTTCATCGTTGAAGCACCAGAGGTCCTCGATGGAGCCTCCGCCCCTTCCGACGATGATGCAGTCGAGTCCCATCTGGTCCAGTTTCCTGATACCCGCGCAGATGGTTTTTGCAGCGCCTTCGCCCTGGACCTGCGCCGGATACAGAGTCAGGCGGCAGTAAGGGTTCCTTCTTGACGCCACATTGTAAATGTCGCGGATAACCGCGCCTGTCTTTGCGGTAACTATCCCTATCTTCATGGCATAAGGCGGTATGGGCTTCTTGTATATGTCGGAGAACATCCCCATTTCTTCAAGCCGCGCCTTCAGTTCATTGAACTGCCTGTACAGGTCGCCTAGTCCGTCCTGCTCCATGCTCCTGACATAGAGCTGGTAAGTTCCGCTCTTTTCGTATGTTGAAACACTGCCGTAGGCTATCACCTGCATTCCATCAGCAAGGCGGAACCTTAAAGATGCCGCATTTGAGGAAAACATCACAGCAGATATAACCCCGCCCTCATCCTTAAGAGAAAAATAGATGTGGCCGGAGCTGTGATATTTGCAGTTTGATATTTCACCCTTAATGTAAATACTGCGGAGTACGAAGTCATCTTCGAACATCCGCTTCACATAAGAGTTTACCTGTCTGACGGTATATATGTTTCTGTTATTTGTCATTTCACGACTTTTGCGAGGATGCCGTTGACAAAAGAACCGCTGTTATCGGTCCCGTAATTCTTGGCCAGTTCGACAGCCTCATTGATGGCGGTCGCTGCAGAAACAGCATCATCATATTTTATTTCATAGCATGCAAGCCTTAAGGCTGTAAGATCCACTTTTGTCATTCGTGATAACTTCCAGCCCACGCTCACTTCATCGATCAGTTTGTCGATCTCTTCAATATGCTCAACTGTTCCGAGCACCTTGCCTGCGATTAGCTGCTTCTCGCTTTCAGAGAAACCTTCCTCACCGTCAAAGAAATCGTCTATCTGATCCATTATCTCGCTGCTGCCCTGAAAATCCAGCCTGAATAGGATAAGAAAGGCAGCCTCCCTTAACTCCGATTTTCTGTTGATCCTGCTCATTGTCATTCCACTTTTATGCTTGCCACACGGATGTTGACGTGTCCGACGACAACGCCGAGCATGTCTTCGATCTCAGATCTGACTTTTTCCTGGACTGTCCTGCATACATCAGGTATCGATGCTCCCATTTTCACAACGAGCGCGATGTAAATATCAACGAGCCCTTCGCTTTCGATCATCTCAACTCCGGAGGCGAGTTTCTTCTTTCCTGTTGTGGCAACAGTATCAGCAGTAATGCCGCTGCCGAGTGAATCCACGCCGTCAACACCAAGTGCTGCAAGCGCTGCCACCCTTGATACGGTCTCGTCTCTTACCTCGACCTGGCCGGTCTCATCTTCGTATACTAAAAAGGTCTTATCTTCCACGGCAAACCTCCTTATTTCTAAGCTGAAAATCATATCTCAATTATAAAGATTTTCCTATTAAAGTCAACCAATGCACTCCCGGGCCGGGAAACACTCACTTGTGGTAAGGCTCTCCCCTGTTTATCTTGTATGCCCTGTAAATCTGTTCGAGCAGCACAACGCTCATCAGCTGGTGGGGAAATGTCATTTTTGAAAAACTGAGCGCAAAGTCGGATCTCCTCTTTACTTCATCCGAAAGGCCGAGCGAACCGCCTATTACAAAGGTGATGTCTGACCGTCCCGATACTTCAAGGGAATGTATGAATCCTGCCAGTTCTTCGGATGACTTCTGGACTCCTTCTATCTCAAGCGTCACCACATAGTCGTTATCCCTGATGTTCTTTAAGATCCTTTCGCCTTCTTTTGCAAGGACTGCCTTTTCCTGTTTCAGCGAAAGGTTTTCAGGGCATTTTTCGTCTGCAACACGGATGATCTCCAGTTTTACAAACGCCAGAAGACGCTTGGCGTATTCCGCCACGGCGTCTTCATAAAACTTTTCTTTTATTTTGCCTACCGCAATTATCCTGATCATTTACTGCAAAATAAACTGCCCGCCGCTGTTTGTCAGCCTGACTATGGCGCCTGTTGTGCTGTCAACTCCGTAATACATGCCGTTTGCTTTTGCGCCGTTCTCATAGAACAGCTGCACCCATATGCAGTAATAATTTGCCCCGCCTATCTCAACTGTTCCTGAATTGTACAGCACTGCCATCGTAACTTTGGGAGGTATCGTTGTCGGAGGTTCGGTAGGCTGTGTTTCCTTTTCCGTCTCCCCTTCTTTAGTCGGTTCTGTAGGAGCCTCAGTGGTCTCCGGTGTAGTGACCTCCGTCGGTTCGTTCTCCAGTACCTGATATCCCTCACCGGTAAGCTTGGATGATATCTTATAATATGCGTCCGTATAGGAGAAGTTGATAGCAAGGTTAAGTGTGTATGTTACCTGGGCCACTTCGCTTATGCGGTCGCCGTTCACTGCGATGGCAGAGAGGATCTTGGTTCCGCCCAGCATCTCTATCGTGCCCCTGTATACATTTGACTCCTGTGTCGGGATCGTGCCCCACTCGTCATATGTATAATAAATTGTGGACCCTGTTTCAGCCGAGATCGTCACTCCCTGCGGAAGGTCATATTCCCCGCCGGGAAGTGAAAACACAGGGGCCGCAAGATCCGGTTTTTTTACAGTAAAGTTCACTGTGAGTTCAGCAGACTTGATCGACGTGGACGTATATGTGACCACCCTCAGAGTGTACGGAGCCTCTGTCCATGTAACGTAATCTCCGTTTATCGGGATCGGGCCGTTGTATTTGAGAGATCTGTTGCTGGGCTCTGAACCGTCGATGGTGTAATATATCCTGTTCCCTGCTGACGACTCCACTGTTATCTGGAGCGGCAGCGGATATATCCCGCCCTCTTCCACATTACATGTGAGCAGATCCACTCCGTCAGTCGTCGTCTCGGTTTCTGTCTTCTCCCAGAATATCCAGTTCTTATAAACACCCGTATAAATTATCACAAAGGCCGCAGATGCCACGAGCACAGCAAGTATGATACCGAATATAAGACCGGCATGTGATCTGCCCGGAGCCTTTTTTGCTTCGCGCACATGCGGTTTTCTCCTTGGAGCAGGTTTGACCGGGGCTGCCTGTGGCTGAGCCTTTCTGCGTTTATAAGAAGTTCTGTCTGTTTCCTGATCTTTAAATGAACCGCTGCTTGTCTTTTTCGGTGCCGGGGCGGTCTGTTTTTTGGGAGGCTCATCCTTTTTTAGTTTTTCAAGCATGGCCTCATCATCCAGGTCTTCCCAGTCGCGCTTGCTGTCCCAGTGGTACTGCTCTTTCAGTTCCTTCTGTTTTCTGACGCTCTTTTTCTTCGCAGCGATCTGCTCATCCTTAGTAGCAGGATCAAATACAGTATCGCTGACCTGAAATTTCTGCGTGTCGGAAGTCTGCGGTTTACCCACAGCCTCCATCTTGCCGCCGAGCATCTCCACGCCGTCATCAAGCCCTTTTACATTGCCGTCGCTTAAGATCCTGTCGATCTTGGTACCTATCTCACTCTGGATCTCTTCGCTGGCCGCAGCGGCTGAAAAAATGTTGCCGCAGACCGGACAGATATTCAGTTCGTTGTCAATGACAGACCCGCACTTATCGCACTTCATCCGGTATCATCCTCATCAGATAAGTTCACTTACCTTCGCAAGGCATTCTTCGATCTTGGAGGCATCCTTACCGCCGGCCTGGGCCATTGCAGGCTTTCCGCCACCGCCGCCTCCGACTATCGGAGCGATCGCCTTAATGATGTTGCCGCAATGAACGCCCTTGGATACAGCTCCGTCTGTAGCTGTTGCCATGAGCATTACCTTGCCGTCTGTATTGGAAGCGAGCACCACAACTCCTTCACCGATCTGGTTCTTGAGCTGGTCACCAAGGTTCCTTAAGCCTGCAACGTCAACACCCTCGACACTCTTTGTCACGAGTTTGATGCCGTTTATCTCTCTCGCCTCTATCTCGCCCATTGCCTCTTTTGCAGCCTTTGCCTTCATGGACTCAAGTTCGCCTGAAAGCTCTTTTATCTGTTCCTGAAGATCCTCGATCTTCTTAACAAGTCCGTCCGGATTGACCCTGGCCTTTACTGCTGCAGCAGTAAGTGTCTCCTCAATGGCGCTGAAATGGTCAAGCACTGCCTTGCCGGTGATAGCCTCTATCCTTCTTACTCCGCTGGCTACAGAACCTTCGGAAATGATCTTGAACAATCCTATCACTGCTGTATTTCCGACATGGGTTCCGCCGCACAGCTCAGTTGAGAATGAACCCATCCTTACCAGACGTACTTCCTCGCCGTATTTTTCTCCGAACAGCGCCATTGCGCCGGTCTTCTTCGCGTCTTCAAGGCTCATTATCTCTGTGACAACAGGAAGGCCCTCCGCGATCTTTTCATTTACGATGGCCTCTACCTGCTTGATCTCATCAGGCGTCATTGCCTCGAAATGCGAGAAGTCGAATCTCAGTCTTTCGCCGTTTACAAATGAACCCTTCTGCTCAACATGGTCTCCGAGAACCTTTCTCAAAGCTGCCTGGAGAAGATGTGTAGCGCTGTGGTTCTTGGCTGTTGAAGAACGGAGATTTTCGTTGATGGCAAGATCAGCCTCGTCACCGACAACAAACTGTCCTTTTGTCACAACGCCGACATGTCCCACCACGCCATTTGCAAGATGGATGCTGTCGCGGACTTCAAATTCCGCATCCGCAGTGTATATGATGCCTTTATCTGCTTCCTGTCCACCCTTTGTAGCATAGAACGGTGTCTTTTCTGTGATGATAGTTCCAACATCGCCTTCCGCGAGTGTCTGGACAACTTCTTCCTCTGTCGTCATTGCAATGATGACAGACTTGTCAGCGGTCTTCTCATAACCTGTGAACACTGTCTCGGGAAGAGCCGGAAGTTCCTCATAAACTGTTGCGTCAGCTCCCATGTAGTTCGTTGTCTTACGGGCTTTGCGCGCGGTCTCTCTCTGTTTCTCCATCTCTGCGCTGAAGCCTTCCTCGTCGGCGGTCATTCCTGCATCCTCGAGGACATCGGTGGTAAGATCCAGAGGGAATCCGTAAGTATCATACAGCCTGAAAGCGTCAGCTCCTGAAAGCTGTGTCTTTCCTTCTGCCTTTGTCTTTTCGATCATGTCAGAGAGGATCTTCATTCCCTGGTCAAGAGTCTTATAGAACCTGCTCTCTTCATCAGCGAGTGTCTTGAGGATCATTGCCTTCTTTTCCTCAAGCTCGGGATAAGCATCTTTTGAGCATTCGATGACTGTCTCTGCAAGGACCGGCATGAAATGGTCAGCTATGCCCAGCATCCTTATATGTCTTGCTGCACGTCTGATCAGTCGTCTGAGGACATATCCGCGTCCTTCATTTGAAGCATTGATACCGTCCGAGATCATGAATGTCGCTGATCTGATATGGTCAGTGATCAGACGGATGGAAACATCTTTCTTATAATCAGTCTCATACTCAACATTTGCCGCCTCGCATACCTTGTCACGGATCGCGCGGATCGAGTCAACGTCAAATATGGAGTCCACGTTCTGAGAAACTACAGCGAGCCTTTCAAGACCCATTCCTGTATCGATGTTCTTTGTTGCAAGCTCGGTATATCCGCCCTTGCCGTCTCCTTCAAACTGTGTGAAGACGTCGTTCCACACTTCCATGTATCTGTCGCAGTCGCATCCTACTGTGCAGTCCGGCTTTCCGCATCCGTAC
>JAZOAJ010000006.1:0-6226 GCA_045595385.1 Lachnospiraceae bacterium
CACTGCTGCGGATAGAAATGAGTTCGAAAACCTGATCAGCTTTGTTTCTGAGAAGATAACCCACGCCGGCGAGTCGATCAGAAACGGTGACATAGCGCTTTCACCATACTGGGAAAGTGACATGCATAACGGCTGCAGTTACTGTGACTATAAAGACATCTGTAAGTTTGAGTCAGGCCGTTTCGGGACAGAATGGCGTGAATGTGAAAAAGATGATGACAGGATAAGGGAGACCATATATGGCGGAACTGAAATGGACAACTGAACAGGAAGCTGCCATAAATACCAGAGGCAGGAACATACTGGTATCTGCAGGCGCGGGCTCGGGCAAGACTACCGTGCTGGTTGCGCGCGTCATGAAGATGATAACCGACAGGGATGATCCTGCAGACATTGGCTCGCTTATTATCATGACATTTACCAGGGCGGCAGCTGCGCAGATGAAAGATAAGATCTACCGTGGGATCCGTGAAGCCATAAAGAATGACCCCGGCAACGAACATCTCCGCAGGCAGCTCATGGCCGTGCACAATGCAAGGATATGCACGATAGATTCACTGTGCATGGACATTGTCCGCAGCAATTTCCAGGAGATCGACATAGACCCCATGTTCCGTATCGCCGATGAGAGCGAGAGTGCCATTCTCCGTTCAGACGTGCTCAAGGAACTCATAGAGGAGAAATATAAAGATCCGGATGATGATTTCCTTCAGTTTGTGAATTTTTACACGGATAAGAGTGATTCAAAGATCGAGAATATCATCCTGACGCTGTATGACTACGCGCAGAGCCATCCGGAACCCGAAGCATGGATCATGGACAGCATTGTCCCATATACCCGCGCCGGAGAGCTGGAGTATGAGTACAGCCGCGAAGAATCGATCTGGATGCACGGGCTTAAGGATATCGTGGATAAAGAACTCGACTCCATCCGGGAAGATGCTGTTACCGGACTTGCGATATCCAACATGGATCACGGTCCGTTCAAGTATGTTGACATTTTTGAGAAGATCATAACATTCATAGATTCAGTAACCGGACAGGATGCCATTTTTGACAACCGGAGGATCGATATATGCAATTTCCTGAATGATTGGGAGAAGGCTCCATCGATCAGGGCGGCTGATGATGTAGATGAAAAATTGAAAAAAGATGCCATGGAGATAAGAAAGGGCATCAGGGAGAAACTGACAAATCTCAGCGAAACATACTTCTCAAAAGATCTGGAATCCGCTTTCATGGACATGGCAGCATGCGGAAATGTCGCAAAGGCAATAGCCGAGCTTACACTTGAGTTCTCGCGCAGGTTCCTTGAAGCCAAGACCGCGAAGAGGATAGCGGACTTTAACGATGTCGCCCATTATGCGCTCAGGATACTTATCAAGCATGATGAAAACGGCAGGATGATAAGGGATGACATGGATAATCCTATTTATACATCTATTGCCGACACAATGGCGCATGAGATAAAAGAGATAATAGTTGATGAGTATCAGGATACCAATCTCCTGCAGGAATACATTATAAATGCGCTTTCCTCTGAGAGATTTACAAAACCGGATCTGTTCATGGTCGGCGATGTCAAACAGAGCATATATGGTTTCAGGATGGCGGTGCCAAGCCTCTTTTCAGATAAATATGACAAGTATGCCACTGGCGGTGAAAACGGCACCAGGATACTCCTTAACGCGAATTTCAGGAGCAGAATTGAAGTCATCGATCTGGTAAATGACATCTTTTCCCAGACCATGATCCGCGATATCGGTGATATCAACTACAAAGACGGACATGAACTCATATACGGGGCAAAGTATCCGGTACCTGAAAACAGCGGAGAGTTTATTCCTGAATTCATATATATCGATCAGTCGGGAACAGCAGGTAAGGAATGCGAGGCTTATCACATAGCAAGACGCATAGAGGAACTGGTAGGGTCCGGACTGATCACAGACGGTGATTCCGGAACATTAAGAAAGGTGAGGTACAGCGACATCGCGATCCTTACCAGAACGTCGGATAACCCGGAGATCGAACAGGAGCTGGACAACAGAAAGATACCTGTTGTAAAGGCTTCCAATAAGGGATTTTTCGGAACATTCGAGATCAGGCTGTTTACCGACCTGCTGAAGATAATAGACAATCCTTTCCAGGACATCCCGTTCACTGCAGTCATAACCAGCCCGCTTGCGGGGGTCAGCAGCAATACTCTTGCCTTGATAAGGATGTCTTACAAAAAAGAACCTTTCAGCATGTACAGGGCATGCGAGGAATATACAGATGATGCTGACCTGAACGCGTTCATGGCACTGCTTGAAGAACTCAGGTTCAGGAACACTTACATGGGTGTTTGTGAATTGATCGACTGCGTTCTTGAAAAGAGCAGCTTTGAAAGTGTTCTTGAGGCAATGCCCGGAGGTGAAAGCCGCAGGGCTAATATTGAGATGTTGAGGGACAAGGCGGAAGGCTATGCAAGGAGCTCTTTTGCCGGATTGTATGATTTCCTCAGATATCTGGACCAGATGCAGGATGTTGAAAAAGACTTCGGACAGGCACAGATATTTGAAGGAGAAACCGATGCTGTCAACATGATGACCATTCATAAGTCCAAAGGTCTTGAGTTCCCCATAGTTTTTCTCGCGCGGACGGGAAAAGACAATAACCGCACAGACATTAATGCCAGTATCGTAATGGACAGGAGGATCGGTCTGGGCATTGAACTCAGGGATCCTGTTGAAAGGACCGTCACTAAGACTCTGCTCATGGAGACCATACGTGCCATAAAGAAACGGGACCTTGTCGCTGAGGAGATGAGGGTCCTTTACGTTGCACTGACCAGGGCAAAGGAAAAACTGATCATAACCGGTTCAATGAACCATCTGACCGGAGCAATGGCCAGATGGAGCAGGGAACTCTACCGGAAGGAAGAGCAGCTGCCCTACAGCAGTATCCTATCGGCCGGCAGCTTCATGAAGACCATGGGCACAGCGCTTGTCCGGCATAGGGATGCCGGCGTTATCCGTACAGGAGGCGGGGCAGATGCAGACTGCATTCACCCGAAATTCCTTAAGAGCATTTTCAGGGCTGAACTTCTTGACCACATTGACGTAGAAGAGGAAAGAGCAGCAGAAGCTGACAATACGGCAGAACTGATCGGCAAGATCGCGGAGCTTTACGGAAAGGATGGGCTGAGCCCTGAGGCAGCAGTCATAAAAGACCAGCTCGGTCATGTATATCCATTTCAGGCATCGACTGTCAAACCGGTCAAGATGACAGCCTCCCAGCTTGCAGACCACGCATCCATGGAAGACAGGACCAGATGGGTTTATAAATACGCGGAAGATGACGGGACTCTTACCGGAAAGGATAAGGGAACGGCATACCACCGCTTCTTCGAGATAATGGATATCCATGAATTCAGCGGTCCGAAAGGCGCAGAGCAGATCACACAGACTGTAAAGGACATGATCGCGGGATTTGCCTCAAATGGGATGATGACTGAAGAACAGGCCAAAACAGTTGATCCTCTTAAGGTCACAGAGTTCATTCTTTCTGATACAGGTAAAAGAATGATATCAGCTTATAATTCAGGAACGCTTAAAAGAGAAGCCCAGTTCGTAATGGGAAGGAATGATGCCGACGGAGAGTTAAGGCTGATCCAGGGCATTATCGACGCATACTTTGAAGAAGATGGCGAAATGGTCATTGTTGATTATAAGACTGATAAAAACAAGACCGATGATGAGCTCATAAGCACATACAGGGAACAGCTTGAAGCCTACAGCGACGCAGTGGAAGCGGCCACAGGCCTTAAGGTAAAGGAAAAAGTGATCTATTCCGTGGATAAGGGCAGACCGGTCAGATTTTAGCCTCAATAACAAGAAGCGTGCCTTCCAGGCAGCTGATACAGGCTTCATCCGAAGCCCATCCGTTGCTCTGACCTATGGGGTAGGTATTATACATATCTATGTTTTCAACATTGTATTCTGCGCCGGTGATAGTCACGCCGATGCATTTGTCTGTTGCTGAAAATACAGAAAATGCCCATCCGTCTCTCCGCTTTAAACTGACTGATGATCCGCATACGGCATGGATGACGGTGTCTGTTGATAAGATGCACGCTGAAGCACCCTGCCTGGCGGCAGCACACAAAGTCTGGGTATTTGAGTAGGTATGGTCCACCCTGCCACCAAGTGCACATATCAGCGTGATGTCATCATATCCGAGAGAAATGGCATATTTTACGGCAAAGCTTGTATCAGTATCATCCTTTGTGGTTGGAAGCGCGATGGTTTTCATATCCTGCGGAATGGGAACAGTGACAGAATCAAGATCGCCTATGACAATATCCGGTGAGATGCCGAGCTTCAGGGCATGCTCATATCCCTTATCACATGCAATGACATAGTCTGCGGGGGCAGGTATATAGTTGTCAAATTCGCCTCCGGATATGATAAGGCATTTTCCGCTCATGTTTCCTCCTGCAATCTTGTAAAAAGTCAGATGCTGACTTATACTTTTTTCTGGTCCATAAAACATTATGACAAATAATACAGAGGTATTTCAATATGATTTTTCCGAAATTCATTAAACCCGGCGATACAATTGCTGTCACGGCGCTCAGCAGGGGCATGGAAGAAGAAACAGAGATAATAAGGTTTGAATCCGGTAAAGCAGCTCTTGAGAATCTGGGCTACAAAGTCATTTTTACCGATAATGTATTTGCCGGCAACGACAGGTTTGGAAGAAGCGCCCCTGCTAAGGAAAAGGCAAGACAGCTGAACAAACTAATCCGTGATCCTTCGGTAAGAGCCATTTATTCAGCCGGAGGAGGGGACTTCCTTGCTGAGATCCTCCCGTTTGTGGATGTGGAGGCATTTAAGAAGGATCCCAAGTGGATACAGGGCTTTTCTGACAATACTTCCATACTTTATTATCTAGCAACCAAGGCGGATGTTGCAACTGCTTATGGTGCGAACTTCGGCGACTTCGGGATGGAGCCGTGGGGAAAGAGCGTGAAGAACGGACTGGCATTACTTGAAGGCAGAACGACCAAGCAGACCAGCTTTGCCACCTATCAGGAAGGATTCGGCCATTATGAGACGGGATTGGAAGGTTACCGCAGGGATGCAAAAGTGGAATGGAAAAACATCACCGGAGAAAAGGATGGAAAGATTGAGATGAAGGGCCGTCTGATAGGAGGATGCATGGATGTTGTGATGAACATCTCCGGTACCCCTTATGATGGCACGCTGGACTTCATAGAAAGATATAAAGATGACGGGATCATCTGGTATCTTGAAAGCTTTGACATCCACTTTGAACAGCTCATGGAATATTTCTGGAAGATGAAGGAAATGGGTTGGTTCAGGTACTGCAGCGGCATAGTATTCGGAAGACCGCTGTTCTTCCCGACTGAAGGATATGACGGAACACCCCTTCCGACATATGAAGACATAATCCACGAGAGGCTGGATGAATTGAATGTCCCGATAATCATGGATGCGGACATAGGCCATAAAGGACCGCAGTTCGTCATGATCAACGGAGCCCGGGCACGGATCGTATCTGCAGGAGGCAAGGGAAGAATGACCCTTAAATATTGACCGGACAATAATAACATGGTACAGTTTCAGTGATCCTGACGCTGGAGGGTTCGTCCCGACAGGAAAGGTGCACAAGGGAACAGTTAAAGGTGCATATTTTCAGGATATGCACCTTTGTTTTTTTAGGGAGAGATGATCATGGAAACAAGAGTAGCAATGCTGGGAATAATCGTTGAAGATCCGGAATCTGTTGAAAAATTAAATGCCATACTCCATGATGTCAGAGAATATGTGATCGGCCGTATGGGGATCCCTTACAGGCAGCGCAATATCTCCATAATCAGCGTTGTAATGGATGCGCCCGAAACTGTGATCAGCGCTGTTTCCGGTAAGCTGGGCATGCTTCCCGGCGTAAGTAGCAAGACAACGTATTCAAAACTTGCATGATACTGATGGGCAGCCCAAAATACATTGAGTTTATTGAAAGACTTGTGCAGGGAGCCATTCTGACCCGTGACGAGTTCGCTGAACTCGTAGAAAACAGAGATGACGGCCTTATGGAATATGCTGCGCAGAAAGCAGTAGAGATCCGCATGAGGGAATATGGCAAAGACGTATATGTAAGAGGCCTGATCGAGTTCACAAATTACTGCAGGAATGACTGTTATTACTGCGGGATCAGG
>JAZOAJ010000007.1:0-4085 GCA_045595385.1 Lachnospiraceae bacterium
AGTATTGTCTTCCTAAGACCGCTTGGCCTCCGACTTCAGGCAGATAGGCGAGGATGTATCAATGGGTGACATGATCGCTCCTTCATTTGCCCGGATCTCTCCTTCGCTTGTTGGCGCGCTCCTTGCAGGAGGCGTGCTGGACGTTGAGGTCGTAAAGACTCCTTCGGTCGCCCTTATACCGACAGGTGATGAGATCGTGGATTCTGACAGTGATCTTAAGGAGGGCGACATCCCAGAATACAATTCAGCTATTTTCTCCGGAATGCTCGCAGAATGGGGCGCAAAGGGAGTTGTCTATCCGATCGTCCGCGACGATCCTCAGCTTATCAAGGACGTTGTGAGCAGTGCGGCAAGGGACCATGATGCGATAATAGTAATAGCCGGCTCTTCAGCAGGACGTGACGATTATACATCTTCTGTCCTTGCCGAGCTCGGCAAACTGGTGATCCACGGCATTGCGATAAAACCCGGAAAGCCCGCGATACTTGGGGCTATCGGCCCGGTCCCTTTCTTCGGTGTACCGGGCTACCCCGTATCAGGCATCATTGTCATGGAAAAAATAGAAAAATACGCTATCTCCATGCTGACCATGATACCTGCATCCGAACCGGAAGAGATCGATGTAACAGTTACCAGAAAGGCTCCGTCATCACTTAAATATGAAGAATACATCAGATGCCAGGCCGCCCAGGCGAACGGAAAGATAGTGGCAGTTCCGATGAGCCGCGGAGCCGGCATCGTAACGGGCTTTTCCAAAGCATCCGGTATGATAACCGTCCCGCAGAACTGCGAAGGCCTTGAAGCCGGAGCAGCAACAAAGATGCAGCCGTTCAGGAAGATTTCCGACATAGAAAACACCCTCTGTGTGACCGGAAGCCATGATCCTCTGATCGATGAGGTCGCGGATATCCTGATCCGCTCCTCAGGCAACATAAACCCCGTGCTCATCTCATCTTCACATGTGGGCAGCATGGGCGCCATTACTGCCGTAAGAAACAACGAGGCGCATTTGGGAGGCATCCATCTTCTGGATACGGAGACCGGTATATATAACCTTTCCTATATCCGCAAGTACTTCCCGAATGGCGGAGCTGTCCTTATCAGAGGCGTCATAAGGGAACAGGGTCTCATGATAACCAAGGGCAATCCCAAAGGCATCACCGGAATCAAGGACCTTCCCGGACTGTCCTACGTCAACCGCCAGAAGGGAGCCGGCACAAGGATACTGCTTGATTATCTGATCGAAAAGGAAGGCATCTCTCCTGATCAGATCTACGGCTACACTAAAGAGGAGTATACCCACACCGCTGTGGCAGCTGCCATAGCTTCCGGCACAGCCGACTGCGGAATGGGCATTTATTCCGCCGCCAAGACCTATGACCTTGATTTCCTCCACCTTTGGGATGAACAGTATGACTTCCTTGTCGCGGAGTCTGCCGCAGATGATCCCAGAGTACTTAAATTCATCGAAGTCCTCCGCTCTGACGAGTTCAGGACAAGGCTTGAGAAAATGGGCGGATATGTACTGAAAGATACGGGTAGTACCGTAGCAATATAAAACATTATTGAAAGGAGAAACAATAATATGAAACGTATACTTATTTTCTTCCTTGCAGCAGCAATGGTAGTCTCACTTGCGGCCTGCTCAGGCGGCGCACCTGCAACTACTGCTGCTCCTGCTCCCACTGCTGCTCCCGAGACTGCAGCTGCTCCCGAGCCAGAAGCTCCGGCAGGCGAGGTCATTGTCATTGAATATGGCGATGCAGATGCCATCCAGGATCTTGCGAAAAAGGCATCAGGATTTGAGATCGCCGAAGGCACCGTTGCCCAGATCAGCGGTGTATACTCAGAAGGCATCAGCACTCCTGCGATCCAGGAGCCTAAGGGTGACGGAAGCTACGTCGGTCTGAACCTGTACGTTGACGGCGACTGGGAGGCTCCCGCTGACAGGACTGACATCGATGTCACAGGAACCTTTGTAAAAGGCCAGAATTTCATGGAATTCCATGTTAAGCCCGAAGACATAGTCGTCAAGGCTGCAGAAGAAGCATCTGAGATCGGTCTTGCGATCCTCATCGAAGAGGACGACAGCATGATCAACACCTATTCACTTCTTGCTGTAAACCCTGAGTCACCTTGGGCAGATGCTGACGGAAACCCTGTTGATGCAGCTACAGTTACCACAAACACTGTCGGTGCTGACGCTCTTATCAACTGGCTGCTCTCAGAGGAAGGCTCAAAGGCAGCTGCTGATTACGGCTTCGCTGAGTATGGCGAGTATCTGTTCTATCTTCTTGACGGCGCTCCCACCTCAGACGCTGAGATCCCTGCTGCTACAGAAGAGACAAAGACCATCAGGCTGTCAACCACAACATCTGTAAATGACTCCGGACTTCTCGGATATCTTCTTCCGATATTTGAGGAGAAATACGGCTATAAGGTAGAAGTAACTTCCGCAGGAACAGGCAAGGCCATCGCTAATGCCAAGATGGGCAATGCTGACCTTCTCCTCGTTCATTCAAAGAAGCAGGAAGAAGCTTACATCGAAGAAGGATTCGCAAGGGTCATCGACGGACAGGAAACCGAAAGGCTCTCCTTCATGTACAACTACTTTGTTCTGTGCGGACCTGTTGACGATCCCGCACATGTAAAGGACGCTGAAGATGTAAAGGCTGCTTTCAAGGCGATCGCTGACGGCAAGTTCCTCTTTGTATCACGTGGTGACAAGAGCGGAACCCATACAAAGGAACTTTCACTCTGGCCTGAAGAGCTCGGCATTACCGAAGAGGCAGATACCTTCCAGCAGTATCAGGATTGGTACATCTCAGCTAACTCAGGCATGGGCGTATGCCTGACAATGGCAAATGAGCAGAGTGCTTATATCCTGTCAGACAAGGCTACATTCCTTACCTTCAAGGCAAACGGAGGCATTCTGGAATAATCCATGTCACAGGCTCTGATCAATGCCTTACAACTGATATTCAGCGGTGACCGGATCCTCTATCAGATCATAGGGGTCACTCTTGAAATGTCACTTTGCAGTTCCCTGGCGGCACTCCTTTTAGGGGTGCCGATAGGGACCTGGCTCGGCATGTCTACCTTCCGCGGAAGGAAGATACTTGTTATCATCGACAGAGCCTTCATGGGACTTCCGCCTGTTGTCTGCGGTCTGTTCTGCTATCTCATGTTCAGCGGGGTCGGACCGCTTCGCGGGCTGCATCTTCTCTATACTGTCACGGGCATGGTCATAGCGCAGGTAATGCTGCTGCTCCCCATGTCTGTCGGCATGATGGAGAGCTATACCAACGGTATCTCCGGACCCATACGGGAAACCTCCTTCGGACTTGGTATCGGACGGGCAAAAATGCTAGGGCTCGCCATAAACGAGAGCAGATACCACATCATTTCCACTTTTCTCTTCCTTCTCGGAAGAGCCATGGCCGAGGTCGGCGCCGTCTCCATTGTCGGAGGCGCGATCATGTTCAAGACCAACGTCATGACGACAGCCATCATGAATTACACGAGCATGGGAAACTTTACAACGGCAATGGCGCTCGGCATCATTTTGCTGTTCATTTCCCTGCTCCTGAACATAATCGTTGCTGTTATCCAGTGGAGGGCTGACAGATAACCATGATCATTCCCGCGCTCAAGAAAACCTATAACGGAAAAACAGTCCTGAACATACCTGAAACAGAGATCAGGGACGGCAGCATCACAGCCATCTGCGGACACAACGGATCGGGCAAATCCACTCTGGGCAAGATCCTCGCCGGCATCATCAAAGAGGACAGTTCAAAGACCCTGGATCCAAAGCTCAGGGTCGGTTACATGTGCCAGGCTTCGCTTCCTTTCAGGATGTCCGTGAAAAGGAATCTCCTCCTGAACGCAGATAAAGAATTATCCAAGAAGGAAAAACTTGAGAGAGCCGAATCGCTCATAAAGATGATCGGGCTCGAGGAGTATTCCGGCGCTAATGCCGCCAAGATGTCCGGCGGCCAGACAGAGCGCATGGCTCTTGCCAGGATACTGATGAAAACTTATGATCTGCTCATTCTTGATGAGCCCACTGCGTCAATGGACCG
>JAZOAJ010000008.1:0-3363 GCA_045595385.1 Lachnospiraceae bacterium
TCTTATTACTTCACGGAGCGGCAACTTGCGAGTACGGGTGAAATCCTTTTTGGGATCAAGAACTATATCGTCACCTTCCCTACATACCTCTTCTATAGAGGACAATAATTCCTTTTTTAGTTTTTTGAGTTTCATGTGCACCTCCTTGCAATCAGTTTTCTATTGATTACAAGGGCCGCTCTGATAAACCGGTGATTTATCAGAGCGGCCGCACATTTTTAGATACTTGTCAAGCTTTTTTTAGAAAAAAAGACCCCCATACCATTTCTGGTATGGAGGTTTGTTACTGTCATCTTAACTTAATGACATTGCCTAAAGGCCTTCCCTTCTCTTTTCATTTTAAGATCATTTTCATCCGATCTGGGAAATATGAAATTCGATCGCTTTTTCAGCATCGTCTGTCTTCTGATCAGCATTAAATACATTCTCATGGACATAGATGTTGAAGTAATCTTTTTCATTTCCGTCCTTCCAGACCTTTGCGATACCGAAGAACTCGCGGTCCTGGTTGCGGATAATGGGCTCGCTGAAACGGTATTTGTATGTTGCTCCGTTTGATGCAGCGTAGCTATAGATCTTTTCAGTGTCTACACAAGCCATGTTTCTACCTCCAGTCTTACGCAAGTTTGATGGTGCCAAGATCTTTTGCTTCATCAAGCACTACTGTGATCGGTGAAGCGCCTTCGATCTGTACGGTGTATTCCTCACCCTTTGTGAGCCTGAGGAACTGGAAATCACCAAAGAAGTCAGTTGCCTGCTCTGCTGTCTTTCCGTCGCTCTTTGCTGTAAGGGTCACTTTTGCGCCTTTAACGCATTCACCGTCTGCGCCGATGACTTCGCCGGCAATAAAAGGCTTCGGAAGCTTGTAATAGAGGATCTTATAATCAAGTCCATCAGGTGTGCAGTCTGTGATCTCATCAGCATGCTCAGCCACGAATTTAGCCGCGCAGCTGTCCGGATCTTCCAGATCACCCCATTTATAGTCCTTGGTAGGATCGTCCCAGAGAATATCACTGGGCTTTGAGCCGTCAGCCAGAGGGAACATCCTGGGGATGTAGTCCATCTTGATCTTGCTGTTCTGTCCCTGCTCTACCTCTTCTATGTTCATCCAGATCTTTGCCATTCCTTCAGGTATCTCTGAATCAGTAGGCTGGTTAAGGTTTCCGGTAAGCTCGTCCGCGATCTCGAGAAGGTCGGATCCGCAGCCGTCAGCTCTGGTTATGTCAATGATCAAGCCATATTTCTGTGCCATATTATTTCTCCTCCCATTTTCTGATCTCGCAAAGACATGAGTTAGGAGTCATACCAGGTACATTCTTAGCAAGCAGAGTTGATGCTGTAAGAAGGTTTACGCAGCCTGCGCGGTCTGTGGAACCTGCTACGCCCGGTTCGATCGGATCATACCTGGCTGAACATCCATAGCTGTGCATAACTCCCTCGGGAACCCTGTAGGTTACTGAAGCTACGCAAAGAACGCTTCCTCTGTCATTATAAAGTTCTACGATATCTCCATCCTTTATGCCGCGTGCCTCAGCATCCTTCGGATTGATACGGCAGGGCCAGTACGGATATCCGTTGATCTTGACGCGGTGCATCGGGATGTCATCAAGCCATGACTCATGCTTGTCATAATGAGTATGGAATGACCAGCGGGGATGAGGTGAGATGATCTGCAGCGGATACTGATGCCATTTCTCACTCTTGTATCCTTCCCATGAAGGAATGAAATGAGGAATGATCGGTCTTTCCTGATCGTGCGGCAGATTCTCCTTGAGTGACTGTGAAGCGAACTCGATAAGTCCGGAGTAGGTTCCGAGTCTCTCGGGATGACCCCACTTGCGGGGAAGGTTGCCGGGATCCGGTGTATCAGCTTCACGCTCTTCATAGAACCAGCGCATTGAAGGATGAGGAACACGGTCCTTCGGGCACGGAACAATGTAATATCCCTTGCGGTTGAACTCTTCCCAGGTGATGTCTCCATCCTTGGCAATATCTGAGCTCTCGAAGTAAAGTCTTGCCCAATCGTCTTCTGTATTGCCCTCTGTGAACTCAAGCTCACGTCCGAGTTCACGTGCAAGGAGTGTAAAGATCTCATAGTCGCTCTTTGACTCTCCGCAAGGCTCGATGGCCTTCTGCTCACGAACGATGACACGCCAGTTGTTTCCGATATGTGCCATTGTTGTATAGCCGCCGCAGGTAGCCCACTCACCTATGTCGTTACGCTCAAAGTTTGTGCAGGCAGGAAGGATGATATCTGCGAAATTGGTCTCTGATGAGAACCAGCAGTCCTGATTGACAACACACTCAAGTTCAGGGCTCTGATACATCTTTACCCACTTGTTGGTATCAAGCATTGTGCCCATGAATGATCCGCCGTAACGGTAGAACATATGGCATTTGCACTCAACAGGATACTTGTTTACTGTAAACTGCTGATCAAGGCTGGCGCCGCAGAAGCCCTCGCCGCGGAATGTATATTCTCCGTTGAGGATGGCTTCGGGAATGTCCAGTCTGAACAGTCTCTGCTTTGTAGGATTCTCGAAGCAGATCTTGCGCTTTGCAACGCTTGAACGTCCCATCTGTCCTTCGGGCTCAGCATATCCCGGGAACCACTTGTAGCTTGCAGGTGCTCCCATTGTTGTACCCCAGATTGAAACACCGGGCTTTCCAAGTCCCTGCATTGTAGGAAGGAGGACCATCATTCGTGCCCACTCTGTTGCGTATGCGGCACGGCATGCAGTACCCTGGCCGCCACGGCAGCCTGAAGACATGACTGTTCTCTTCTTTGCCCATTCGCGTGCGAGAGCCCTTATCCTTCTTGCAGGGATACCTGACTGAGCCTCTGCCCATTCAGGAGTCTTCGGTACCATGTCATCGCTCTCGCCGAGGATGTACTCTTTGAAGAGGTCAAATCCGAGTGTCCTGCGCTCAACATAATCATGATCGTATGTGTCATCGATTATCCACTGGTAAGCGATGGCCATTGCGATGGCTGTGTCTGAGCCGGGACGCGGTGCAAGCCATGTACCGTCCATGACAGCTGCTGTATAGTTGTAAAGAGGATCGATAAATACTGTCTTGATGCCCATTTCCTTGAGCCATACACGCCAGATGTGAGACTCCTGGCCTGAATATGTACCACGGGTTGAATCCGGGTCATTTGACCAGAACACGATCATCTCGCTGTTCTGCATGGTATCCTCAAGAAGGTCAAACTGCTCAGGCATTCCCAGTCTCCACTGGAAGCCGTAGGTATGGGTTGATCCCCAGTGCCAGCCTTCCCATGAATCCGCGTTGTCATAGATTGGTGTAAAATGGAGCATGTGCATGAAACGGTGGAAAGGTCCCATCTTGTATCCGACA
>JAZOAJ010000009.1:0-2955 GCA_045595385.1 Lachnospiraceae bacterium
TCACACCTCTTTAAAGTAACCGGCATATCTGTAAAGATACGCACATTAAAACGTTTGCAAAAGATTACAAACATACAGGGTAAAATCTATCATATATGCACAGGATTTGCAAGTGTCCGATGCCAGTTTTTAAGTATGTAAACGGGCAAAACAAAGGCGCCTGCGGTAAGAGGCGCTTTTGAAATGTTTCTGCCTGTTATTTTCAGGCTTCTTTGTTTTCCGCTTTTGAAGATATCTCTTCCTGGTCTTTTCCTGCTTTAAGGTTCCTTGTGCCCGACCAGGCAGTCAGAGCCAGGATGATCAGCAGCAGTATTCCCTGCACAGACTGTGAGATATAACTGTCAGACTTGTTCATCAGGGCTAGGCCGTTGATTATTATCTGGATCGAGAATGACCCGAGGAGGATCTTGTAGAATTTGGCGGAAGTACCGCCTGTTACAAGAACTCCTCCGAGGAGTATGGCTGTGATCACACGCATTTCAAGGAATACGCCCATCTGCTGGCTTGTAGCTCCGACATATGCAAGCGAGAATACTCCGCCCATGCCTGCCATGAGTCCTGAAAGGGCAAATGCTATGACCTTCATCTTGGTAATAGGGACTCCGACATAGCGTGCCGTGTTTTCATTTTCACCTATGGCGCGGCTGTAACGTCCGACCTTTGTAAACTCAAACAGGTAAGCCATGATGATAAGGATAACGGCAAACAGGGCGATCTTGACAGGGCTGCTCTTGAGGAATGCGAGTGATTCAGGAAGAGCCTGTACGCCTGTCTTGGTCTGGATGTAGTTTACAAGTCCGCGGATACCTATGAGCAGTGCTATTGTAAGCATGAACGAAGGTATCTTGAGCTTAGCCACGATAAATCCGTTGAACAGTCCGATCAGAGTGCCGACAAGCAGTGTGACGGGAATGATCAGGAAATGCAGTCCTGTGGCATATCCTGCCCAGACACCCACTACTCCGCTGAGTGCGAGGTTGACGCCGACAGACATGTCTGTGCTTCCCTGGGCAACAACAAACAATGTTCCGCTTGCGACTATGATAGTCTGCATGGTCTGTTCAAGGACTGAAAGAAGGTTGTTCGGTGAAAGCATGAGGAAAGTACCCCTGCGCGGATTGTAGCTTGCTATCGTGAAGAACACGAAAATGACCACAAATGCTGCGAAAGGTATAATGTCATGCAGTTTAATATTACTCTTTTTCTTCATATCATCACCTCTATAACAGCCTGCTCCGTGAAATCTTCATCCCTGCGGATCGTTTTTGTGATCCTGCCGTCCTTCATGACCATAAGCCTGTCAGCCATGCCGAGGACTTCGGTAAGTTCATCGGATATGAGGATCATGGCGATCCCGTTATTCTTGGCTTCTTTCATAAGTGAATAGATATATGCTTTTACTCCGACGTCAACTCCACGTGTCGGACAGTCAAGTATGAAGAGCTTCAGATCCTTGGCAAGCCATCTGCCGAGATTGATCTTCTGTTTGTTTCCGCCTGAAAGGGAGTTGACCGGGCGCATGATGCCTTCACATTTGACAGATAGCTGCTCTACCATCCTGTTTGAAAGCTTCTTCATGCTTCCCGGGGATATGAAACCGATCGGCCCCTGAAGCTCTGTCATCGACGGGAGTGAAAAGTTCTCACGTATCGATGCGTCTATCATCATGGCGTCAGAGTCACGGTCTTTAGGTACATATCCGACGTTATTTGCAAGTGACTGCATGGGCGTCTTAATGTGAAGGTCATTAGGCACGAGATATATGTCACCGGACTTGACTTTGGAAAGACCGTATACCGCCTGACCCACAGCGTGGATACCCGAATCACTGAGTCCGCAGAATCCGAGGATCTCACCTGCATGCACGTCAAATGTGATGTCTTCAAGTTCGCCTTCCACATTAAGATCCTTAACGCTGAGCACTACTTCGTCCTTATATGTGACATCCTTGTCGGTTCTGTAGTAATCCCCTTCGATCTGTCTGCCTACCATCATGCTCTTTACTTCGTCAGGTGTGGTTTCGGCTGAAACAACATTTCCGACTACAGCACCGTCACGGAGGACTGTGATGGTATCACAGATATCTATCATCTCTTCAACGTCATGTGTGATGACGATGGCAGACCTGCCCATCTCTTTCTGGCGTTTAAGGAGGTTATAGAGCATTTCCCTGTTGTTCAGGGAAAGTGACTGGGTAACCTCGTCAAGCAGGAGGATCTCCGGTTCGATAGACATGGCGCGGCAAAGCTCGATCATTTTACGTGATTCGATCTGCATTGTGCCGACATATTCATTGAGGGGAGGCATTGGTATGCCCCACTTCTCAAACTGTTCTGTGGCAGCTTTATTAATGGCCTTTTTATTAAGTACCCTGAATTTCTTGAACTGGGCAGTACGGCCGAAGAAAACATTCACAGAGACGGGAAGGTTTCCGACCACGCCAAGTTCCTGGAGGACCATTGAAATGTGATTGTCATAAGCATCGAGGACGTCTTTCGGCTTATAAGGCTTTCCGTCCACCAGCATTTCACCGGTATCGGGAGGATATATACCTGCGATCTGGCTGAGCAGTGTTGACTTGCCTGAGCCGTTCTCGCCTATGAGTCCGCGTATCTCTCCCCTCTTAAGAGTGAAGTCGACGTTCTTGTTCGCATATGTCGGACCGAAATGCTTATTGAGGCCGTGGATCTCGAGAATGTTATCACTCATTTCACTACCTCCTTTATTCCTCTTTGTCCGATCGCGCCGAAAGCGATAAGAAATGCTCCGAGAGCAAGATCCTGAAGAGTTCCCGAAGGCACGCCGAAGAATGTCATCAGGTTAAAGATGCCGTAGATGATGAGCGCACAGAAAGGAACAGCCAGAATGATGTTGATCCTCTTCTGAAGTACCTGCGCAAGCAGGGCTATGGCGAGCGGCTTATAGATCATCTGCAGACTGACAAGACCTGACATG
>JAZOAJ010000010.1:0-2679 GCA_045595385.1 Lachnospiraceae bacterium
TAAGCCACGATGCCGTCCGGCTCGTGATAGACTTCTTCGCTTTCCTCGCCGAAGCGTCTGTTGGCAAATGTTATCGACAGCTCGGGGTTCAGATACGCGGTCTCATGGAGACGGTTCCTGATGGAGTCCGCCTTGAAGTAGATCTTCTCAAATATCTGCTTGTCGGGAAGGAATCTGACTTCTGTTCCGGTGTTGCTCTTCCTGCAGGTGCCTACCTCTTTCAGCGGATACATGACCTTGCCGCGCTCGTAGCGCTGGTTGTAGATCTTGCCGTCTGTGTAGACATTTACCTCGAGCCACTCGGAGAGGGCGTTTACGACAGAAGCTCCGACGCCGTGGAGGCCGCCGGAGATCTTGTATACGCCGTCGCCGAACTTGCCGCCCGCATGGAGTGTCGTGAATACGACCTCGACGCCGGGAAGTCCTGTCTTTTCATTGATGCCTACCGGGATGCCTCGTCCGTTGTCGCGGACCGTGCATGTGCCGTCAGCCTCGAGCGTCACGCTGATCTCGGAGCAGTAGCCCGCGAGATGCTCGTCTACCGAATTGTCGACTATCTCGTAGATAAGATGGTTGAGACCCTTGGCCGACACGCTTCCGATGTACATTCCGGGGCGTGTTCTGACCGGCTCAAGGCCCTCAAGTATCTCTATGCTGTTTCCTGTATATTGCTTGTCTGTCATGTGATTATCTTACTCTTTCAGGGAATCCGACTTTCTTCTGTACTTTGCGCAGCGTCTTATTTGAATAATATGCAGCTTTCTCAGCATTTTCCTTGATGATCTTATTGATGTATTCCTTGTCGGCGCTAAGCTCGGCAAATCTTGCCTGGAGAGGCGCGAGCGTATCGGCTACTGTCTCGCCGACTGCCAGCTTGAGGTCTCCGTAGCCCCTGCAGCTTTCAAACTCCTTCTCCGCATCCGCGATGCTGATGCCGCGGCATGCCGAGTAGATCTCGATCAGGTTGCTTACGCCCGGCTTGTCCTCTGAGTATCTGATGCTGTTCTCGGAGTCGGTCACCGCCCTCTTGAACTTGCGGATGATGGTGTCGCGGTCGTCCATCAGATAGACGCTGGCGTTCGGGTTCTCGTCTGACTTGGACATTTTCTTAGTAGGATCCTGAAGGCTCATTACCTTGGCTCCTGCCTTTCCGAAATATGCTTCCGGCACAGTGAACACGTCACCGTAAATGGAGTTGAACCTCATTGCCAGGTCTCTGGTGAGTTCGAGGTGCTGCTTCTGGTCGATGCCGACCGGAACAACATCTGCCTGGTAAAGGAGAATGTCCGCAGCCATGAGGACAGGATATGTGAACAGGCCGGCGTTGATGTTGTCAGCATGCTTGGCGCTCTTGTCCTTGAACTGTGTCATCCTCTGGAGTTCTCCCATGTATGTAAAGCAGTTCAGTATCCATGCAAGCTCTGCGTGCCCTGAGACATGGCTCTGGAAATAGAGGCACGCCTTCTCGGGATCGATGCCTGCTGAAATGTAGATCATGAGCAGGTCTCTTGCCCTCTTCCTCAATGTGGCCGGATCCTGGCGCACCGTTATGGAGTGCTCATCCACCACGCAGTAAAAGCACTCGTACTCATCTGTAAGCGCCACCCAGTTCTTGAGCGCTCCGAGATAGTTGCCGAGTGTCAGCTGGCCCGTAGCCTGCATTCCGCTGAATAATACTTTCTTACCGTCTAACATTTATTTATTCTCCTAATTCTGATAATCAGTTCTTCTTCTGTATCTTTTTATATGGTAAACCGTGTCGAAGTGCGTCATCTCCTCGCTCTCCTCGACCAGCACCCACTCAGGAAGCTTGTCAAGGTTGGGAAAATGCGCGTCAGCATCATAGCTGTAGTCGATCGCCGTCACCTCAACTTCTTCGCAGTACGGAAGGAGCTGCCTGTAAATGCTCTCGCCTCCGAGGATGTAGCATTCACCGGTAATCTCCTTAGCCTTATTAACCGCATCCTCTACCGATGTACTGACTGTTATCTTCGCTCCCGGGATCTTAAAATCCTTGTTCCTTGATAGAACGATGTTCGTCCTGTTGGCAGGGATCTGCGCGGTCAGATATGTACTGATCGTTTTACTTCCTATGATGATCGTGTTTCCTGTCGTTGTGGACCTGATGTACCTTTCATTATCCGGTATGACCGTGATCGGCCTCCCGTTCTTTCCTATGGCCCAGTTCCTGTCAGCCGTTACAATCGCTCGTATCATGGGTACTCCTTTCCAAAGGCCTTCTTTAACCCATATATATTAGCAAACAACCCTTTTTTAGTCAATAAAACTCTACAATATATAGGATTATATGTAAAACGTAATACAATAAATTGTGATTTGGGGTTTATGCTGCCGAAGCTAGGATGTTAATGCAGCCGGCGCCGCGAAAATGAAGAGAAAAAAAACAAAACTAAGCCGCTATGGGGCGGTTCGCCCCATAGCGGCCTATATCACATTATCTGAACTTGTCTTATGCCTTGATCTTGATGAGCAGCTGGCCTGCCTTTACAGTCTGGTTAGGCTCAACAAGGATTTCCTCAATGGTACCGGCCATGCGGGCGGTGACCGAGGTTTCCATCTTCATTGCCTCAACAATGATAAGTGCCTGGTTCTCCTCTACCTTATCGCCAACCTTGACATTGATCTTGCTGACAGCACCCGGTATCGAAGCTCCGACCT
>JAZOAJ010000011.1:0-9664 GCA_045595385.1 Lachnospiraceae bacterium
AGACTCGAGAATCTGTTCGATCTTCTGAATTTCCCATATGCGGCCATGAATCCGAGAGGCTTTTCGGAAGAAAAAAGCAAGGTCAGGACAGTCGAACGTCCATACAGTTATAACTGGAAAAAAGAGGAGAAAAAAAGAGTAATGAGCGACAAGGACATTCTTAGCAAACATGGTGATGAAGGCACGTTTATCGTAAGGGTACAGCAGCGGCAGAACAGCAGCTGGCAGGGCAGGATAACATGGGTCGATAAAGACAAGACCGTATATTTCCGTTCAGTCTGGGAAATGATGAAGCTCATAGATTCTGCGCTTGCTTCAAATGAAGAAGATGATGCGGACAAGGAATCAGTCGGATGGGACTGATAGCATTATAATGGGGAAAGGTAAAGATCTGACATGCTAAAAAGTCATGAAAAATTTCATTCCTTAAACGGAAAGAGGCTGATACTGATCGTTGATGACGAGCAGACAAATAGGGAGATACTGGGTTTCATGCTCACAAACGATTATGAGCTCATTTATGCTTCAAACGGCCAGGAAGCATTAACCCAGATAAGGCAGAACAAAGACACGCTCAGTCTTATACTGTTGGATCTCATGATGCCTGAAATGAGTGGATGGGAAGTCCTGCAGGTCATACGGGCTGACAAGGAATTGTCTGCCATACCTGTCATGGTCCTGACAAGTGAAAAAGAGGCTGAAGTTGAGAGCCTTAAGCTTGGCGCAAGCGATTTCCTTACGAAACCTTATTCCCAGCCTGAGGTGATCAAGGCGAGGATCGTAAGGACTATTGAACTTTCGGAAGACCGGGAGATCATTCAGTCTACAGAAAGAGATCCGTTGACAGGTCTGTATAACAGGGAATTCTTTTTCAGTTATGCAGAACAGTATGATGCGCATCATAAGGACTCCGTAATGGATGCCATAGTTGTGGACATCAATCATTTCCACATGATAAATGAGCGCTACGGCAAGGATTACGGCGATATGGTGCTTCATACGATAAGCGAGAAATTACGGATAGCCATGCAGGACTGTCAGGGAATTGTCTGCCGTAGAGAAGCAGACACTTTTCTGGTCTATTGCCCTCATGGCGAAGATTATAAGAAAATGCTTGCTTTTGCTGCCGAAGGTCTTGGGCAGGCCGCAAATGAGGCGACCGTGACAGAAGGCCGTTTCAGATTAAGGATGGGAGTCTATCCTAAGTGTGATAAAAGCATTAATATTGAAAGACGTTTTGACCGAGCCCAGATGGCTGCAGACAGGATACGCAGCGATTTATCCACATCAATAGCATTTTATGACAAGGTGCTGCATGATGCCCAGCTGCATTCCGAACAGCTGCTGGAAGATTTTCAAAGAGGCATAGACAACAAAGAATTCCAAGTTTATTTCCAGCCTAAATTTGACATACGGACAAAGATCCCGGCACTTGACGGAGCAGAAGCGCTGGTCAGATGGATCCATCCTGAATTCGGCTTCATAAGTCCGGGTGAGTTCATCCCTCTGTTTGAAGAAAACGGACTTATCCGCCAGTTGGACAGATATGTCTGGGAAGAAGCAGGAAAGTGTATAAGAAAATGGAAAGATGAGTATGGACTGACCATACCTGTTTCAGTAAATGTCTCCCGTGTGGACATGTATGATCCGGAACTCATCAGCATACTTACCGGGATCGTAGAAAAGAACGGCCTCAATACCTGCGATCTGCTTCTGGAGATCACGGAATCCGCTTATACTGAAGATTCTGATCAGCTGATAGAAGTAACGTCCAAGCTGAGAAAAGCTGGCTTTATCATTGAAATGGACGATTTCGGCACAGGATATTCATCTCTGAACATGATAACTTCACTGCCGGTCGATGTACTTAAGATCGACATGATATTTATCAGAAATGCCTTCAGTGAACAGAAGAATGTACGCATGCTGGAGTTCATCATGGAGATTGCTGAGTATATTTCTGTTCCGGTTATAGCTGAAGGAGTGGAGACAGCCGTACAGGTCGAGGAACTTAAGAAACTTGGATGCGAGTTTGTTCAGGGCTACTACTTTTCAAAACCGCTTCCGGAGGCCGGATTTGTCCGTTTTATAGAAGAAAAGAAGAACAGTCTTATCGCTTCCAAAAGGGATGCCTCGGAAGATCTGATGATAGAGCAGAGAGCTCTCACCGCATTTCCTCCCGGATTTTATCAGAGCCTTTTCAGGGCCCTGGACAATAATTCTGTTCTCAGGAAGATGGATTTCAGAGGAAAATATGTGCCTGTAAGCTGTTCAAGGGAATTTGCAAAGATGATGGAGTGCACTCCCGAAGAATTCATAGAGACAGAACATGCGCTCCCGCTTTGTACCATTTATGAAGAGGACAGGGAATCAGTTGAGTATTTTCTTGAACACGGAAAGACACGGGAAGGTCTTACACATTCCGTTATCCGCAAGAGAACCCTTAAGGGAAACATAATCTGGGTGGATGTTCACTATGCTTTCTTTGAAAACAAAGGGACAAAATACGCGTACTGTAACTATTACAATGTTACGGAGATGAAACTTAATGGAAATACTGCTGACAGATGATCTTAGAATGGTGATGATGGTTATAGCTCCCCTGTTGATGGAGCTGACCGGTCTGATATTCATTGTTCAGGTAGATCCCTACATCAATAAAAGGCATAGAAGGATTATGATGGTCGCTATCCTGCTGGTATTCAGCCTGATCGCTCAGCAGGTTTTCGAGAGTCTTACGATCATTTATTCGTTAGACCATATATACAGAGTCGTTGCAGCCATATACGGATATTCCGTAAGACCGATCATAATAGTTGTTTTCTGCCATATAGTCATCCAGGACAGACGTTTTGTCCTTGCGTGGATACTGATCATCATAAATGTCGCTGTATATATTACAGCGCTGTTCTCGGATATTGCTTTTTCGATCAGTGAAGAGGGACATTTCCAGAGAGGACCGCTTGGGTTTACCTGTATGGTGGTCAGCATTATCCTTCTTATCTATCTATATGTTATTTCTCTGCGGAGCAGGGATCTGCGAAGTGTAAAAAGAACAGAAGCATGGATACCAGTCGCAAATGTTCTTATAATCGGAGCCGCAGTAATTCTTGATTTTGGTAATTATTATGACATTTCGTTCCTGACGATAGCTGTGGTCAACACATGTGTTTTCTTCTATATCTGGCTGCACCTTCAGTTTGTAAGGGAACACGAGCAGATGCTTGAGGAACAGCAGAGGGTAAAGATAATGGTCTCTCAGATACAGCCGCATTTCCTTTACAATACTCTGTCAACGATCCAGGCACTTTGCCGCATAGATGCAGAGAAAGCATCTGAGATAACAGGCAAATTCGGTACATATCTAAGGAGAAATATTGATTCCCTCGAGACTGAGGATCTGGTTCCTGTCGAGACTGAGCTTGAGCATACAAGAGTCTACGCAGAGATAGAGATGGTTAGATTTCCGAACATCCATATTGAATATGATATAAAAGACACGGATTTTAAGCTTCCTTCGCTTACCATTCAGCCCATGGTCGAAAATGCGATAAGACACGGGGTGCGGATCAGAGAGAAAGGTGAGATAACTGTAAGTACTGCAAGAAGGCTGAGGTATCACGAGATAATCATTGCGGATAACGGGATCGGATTCACAAAAAAACAGGCAACTGATGACAAAGGCTCTCATATAGGTATCAGCAATGTTACTGAGAGGATCGAGCGCATGTGCGGAGGCACTATTGAGATCGATACTCATGTGGGGGAGGGAACCACTGTGATCATCCATATCCCGTTTGATGCCGAAGAAAGACATAAAAGTATAATGAAAAGCGAAAACTGAGGTGAAACATGAAAGCGATTTGTGTAGATGACGAACCACTTGTCCTTCAGCTTACAGTAGAGTTGTGCGGGAAACTGCCGCTGTTGGATGAAATCAGAAGTTTTACCAGAGCGAAAGACGCGATAGAAAGCATAAAGGCAGAGCCTGCGCAGCTTGCGCTCCTTGATGTAGACATGCCCGGAATGAACGGGATAGAGTTGGCAATGGCGTTAAAGGAGATCTGCCCTGACATAAGGATCATATTTATCACAGGCTATCCGGAATACGCAGTGGAGGCTTTTGCCATACATGCTTCCGGATATCTGCTAAAGCCGATAAGCCAGGCCCAGCTTGAAAAGGAAGTTGAACATGCGCTTGCAGGAGTTAGGACCAAAACAGCAGATCATATATTTGCCCGTACGTTCGGCAACTTCGATCTTTTTGTAGATGGAAAGGCTGTAAGCTTTGAACGTACAAGGTCAAGAGAACTGATGGCTTATCTTATTGACCGGCAGGGTGCACAGGTCAGCAGGAAGACAATCTTCAGCACGATGTGGGAAGATGCCATGTATGACCGGCCAATGCAGAAGCAGCTTGATGTCGTGATCAGGAGCCTTAAGTCTACTCTTGATGGATATGGCATATCTGAGATAGTTGAGATGCAGAACGGCATGCTGAGGGCAGTACCGGAGAAATTTGAGTGTGACCTGTACAGGTTTTTCGCCGGAGACGTTGATGCGATCAATTCATTCCGCGGTGAATACATGAGCGACTATTCCTGGGCAAACATTACCGAAGCATACATGGAACGTTTCAGAAATTAGATATAACTTTAGTTTGTTGGACATTTGTTGGACAGGACAATTTATCATTTATGTAGATTTCTGCATAAATATGCCGAATACATGCTCCATCGTTTTCTGGATAAATAAAAGTTTTAGGGTTTTACAATATGTTCAGCAGAAATAAAAAAGTAAGGTCTGAACAGGAGCGGACCGACAGGACAGAAAATATTTCATATACTCCGGGTGCCTTCATGGAAGAAGCAATGGCTTTTTTGAAGAAACACATGGATGAGGATGTCTTTACTATGGTGATGAACAGCCAGGATGAAAAGGCTATTCCGTCTGTGCTTGCAAGGATCTATCTTAATGAAGATGACTGGCAGAAGTACATCTGGATAGAAAAACACGGAAGTTTAAAAGGATTTAAAATATAACGCTATCTTTGTCCCTTTTCCAAGCTCACTCTCCAAATCGATCTTTACATCCAGATACTGGGCAGCGTGTTTGACTATGGAAAGCCCGAGGCCGGTACCTCCAATCTCCTTTGAATGGCTTTTATCAACTCGGTAGAAACGCTCGAAAACACGCTTTTGGTTTTCCTTTGATATCCCTATGCCATTATCCTCGACAACAAGCTTAACCCCATCGGAAGTTTTTGATATGTTAACATCGACCCAGCCGCCCGGATGGTTGTATTTGATCGCGTTATCGCACAGATTGTAGATCATTTCGTGGACGATGCTGTAGACACCTGTGACCTCGGCGCTTTCTCCGGACAGGCTTATTGAGACACGTCCCTGCCGGGCTATATTTTGCAGACTGTCAACAATACTGCCTGACAGTTCATACAGGTTAATGGCCTCTGCCGTAGGCATTGGTACGTTTTCATCGAGCTGGGACAGTCTGAGGATATCATTGATAAGTGATATCAGCCGCTGGGACTCATTATATATGTCTGTTGAGAACTCTTTGACCTTATCTTCAGATACGGCGCCGGCAGCCATCAGCTCGGCAAATCCCGAAATGGATGTAAGAGGAGTTTTTAGCTCATGGGATACATTGGCAGTGAATTCCCTTCGCATCTGCTCACGGCTGGCAGCTTCCTCCTGTATGGTCATTTTCTGCTCACTTATTTTTTCAAGGAGAGGGGCGAGTTCCGGATATGCAAAGGATTCAGGGTGATCAAGGTCAATGTCATTTATTGGCTGCATGATCTGCCTCGAGGCTCTGTAAGCAAGAAGACCCGAGATTATAAGAACTATGACGATTATCCAGAAGACGGGGCTTACCGCCAGGATAGCACTCCGGACAGCGCTCATTGGTCTGCAAAGACGCAGGACAGTACCGTCCGAACATTTAAGCGCATAATACATCGTGGATTCTCCGGTGTGATCGGACTTGCGGATGCATTTTCCTGATCCGTCAGTGAGAGCGGCGAAGACTTCAGGACTATCCGATTCATTTGGAGCGGGGAGAGGTTCAATGCTGTCAAACAATACTTCACCGTCAGCACTGATCCAGGTTATGCGGTTGCTTCCGCCAAGATCCTCAAGATAACGGATGCCTGACATCATCAGACCGCGTTCGGCATATCTAGTCTCCTGCTCAAGGGAAGAGAGGGTTTCATCTTTTGTCCTTGAATATTGTACACCAAAGAGAAGAAGGGCACATAAGATCAGAACGGTTATTCCGACAAGAAGTATATTGATAAAAATGGTTTTAGTCATCTGCTTTTCCCGTGAGCCTGTATCCCACGCTTCGGATAGTTTCTATAAGATCACCTGCATTACCCAGTTTTGATCTGAGAGTCCTTATATGAACGTCCAGCGTGCGGTTTTCCCTTTCCGTTCCTAAGCCCCAGATCTCCTCAAGCAGAAATTCTCTGGTAAGTACACGGCCGCAGTTTTCAGCAAGAATATTCAGAAGCTGGAATTCTTTGTATGTCAGACGGACTTCGTTTCCGTTTACGATGACTTCATGACGGTCGGGCGATATCTTAAGTATGCCAAAGTCATACCCGGAAACATCCGGCCTGGGCTCACTGCGCCTGAGCACCGCCCTTATGCGCGCTTGAAGCTCCATTATGCCAAATGGTTTTGAGATATAGTCGTCGGCACCGTTGTCCAGTCCTTCAACACGGTCAAATTCAGTATTCTTTGCAGTTAACATTATGACCGGGAGATCAGAGCCGGTATCACGGATCTTCCGGAGAATGGTTATGCCGTCTTCCTCCGGAAGCATGATATCAAGAAGGACCAGGTCGGGGCGCCTGCTTTCCATGGCTGCCCAGAACAGGGAGGGAAGTTCAAAACCCTCAGCCTCAAATCCCTGGCTTTCCAGCGCATATATTACAAGCTTGCGTATGCTGTCGTCGTCTTCGAGCAGATAGATCAAGTGCATTTCCCTCCAAACCGGCTGTTTTAAGATATTGTATCATCAGCAGGAATCGAACGCAGAGAAAATTTTTCCCTGTACATGTCGTAAGTCTGCTCGAAATCAGGCGTACGTTTATCTTTTACCTGTTCCAGGTATTCATGAGTGGCAAATGCTCCATCACGGAGTTCAATGATGGCAACTGCTATGTTTGAGCAGTGGTCTGAAATACGCTCAAAGTTTATAAGCAGGTCGTTGAACACAAATCCGCCTGTAACAGTACAGAGTCCCTTTTGGAGTCTTTTAACATGGCGCATCTTTAACTCGGCACACAGGTCGTCTATTACTTCCTCAAGGGGTTCGATCTTGGCAGCAAGAGAATAGTCTTCGTTGATGAATGCTTCAAGTGTGTTAGACAGTATCTCGGAGATGGCCGCATTCATGATCTTAAACTCTTCAATAGCCTGCGGAGTGAACGAGAGCTGTTTATCATGCATTTCAGTTGCGCCTTCGGCTATGTTCTCGGCATGGTCTGACAAACGCTCGAGGTCAGATAAGGTATGGAGAAAGACGGATGTATGGCGGGCCTGCTGTTCATTAAGTTCACTGCTTGACAGTTTCATGAGATACGAACCCAGCGCATCTTCATATCGGTCTCCGATATCCTCCAGTTCATCTACCTTCTGGACGTTTTTGCCGTTGTAATCGAGCAGAAGGCTGAAAGCAATCTGAATGGCTTCCTGGGCCTGCTTTGCCATGTTATTTATGGCAGTGCGTGTCTGTTCAAGAGCGAGTGCGGGATGGGAGAGAAAGCGGTCTTCAAGGTTGACAATGGGAGTCTCCGTCTTGCCTTTATCGGGAATGATCATAGTTACCAGAGCTTCAATAAAACCGGTAAGCGGTGCCATGAGGAGGATCATTACCAGTCTCATGAGAGTATTCATCAAAGCAACAGAAACCGGATCCTGGATATTGGCGGTAAAGGAAAAGTGTATTATGGCATCAAGTATATAAAAGATTGCGGCGCAGAGGAGAACGCCGATCAGGGTAACGGCAAGATAACTGAATGCAGTACGCTTGCCTTTTGTGTTTGCTCCGAGGGATGACATGAGCACCGGGAGTGAGCCTCCGATCGAAATGCCCATGAGAAGCGGAAGTGTGGCGTTAAATGTGATCGCGCCTGTGAGTGACAGTGCCTGTATGATACCTACAGCCGCAGATGCGGACTGCAGCACTGCACAAAATACCGTGCCGATCAGAATACCAAGGATGGGATTCGATACAGTAGTAAGAAGTCCTGTGAACCATTCCTGATGACCGAGGCCTTCAACGGAGCCGCTCATCGTGCTCATACCGAACATCAGAACCGCAAAGCCCATCATTATATCGCCAATGTACTTGCGCTGAGGTTTCTTGCTGAACATGCGGAAAATGATACCGATAACTGCGACCAGTCCTGTAAGCGTTGAGGAGGAAAGGATATTTCCGATACCCGATGTGGAATCAATGTAGCTGAGGCAGATAACCCATCCTGTGATGCTCGTTCCGAGAATGGCGCCGATAATTACATATATTGCCTGCCGTACTTTCATCATGTTAGAGTTTACGAAACCGACAGCCATGACTGAGGTTGCCGATGATGACTGAATGACAGCTGTTACCGCAGTTCCCAGTAAAATGCCTTTAGCCGGTGTGCCGGAAAGCCGGAAAAGTATGGGTTCGAGTTTATTGCCTGATACCTTTTTGAGACCGTCACCCATGAGGGTCATGCCAAAAAGGAAGAGCGCTATGCCGGACAGCAGGAGAATTATATCTTTAAAGTCCATTTTCCACTCCTTGAAGTATTTGATGAGGATATGATAACACGGGCATGTTAAATTAACATGCCCGTTTATGTTAAGTATATGTAAAGTCGTTCAGTATTTAAGCGAAGGCCGGTAGTTTTCAAATATCACACCGTCATTAAGTGCCTGATCCACATCCGGCGTTCTGGATGTCCATGCAAAGAGCAGAGTGCCTTTTTTCCGCTTCGCAAGGATCCGTGCAGGCCGCTCTGTATTCTCATATGCTATGAAATCCGGCTTGTTCAAAAACGAAAGCCTGCATCCAGCCATAAGCCATGATGACAGCTTTGATACTGTATCCGGATATCTGCCGGCAGGCTGAGCCAGCTGCCCGCGGAAGACTTCAGGCGCATTGTCTTTGAACCACTTCACTATAAACGGATGGAAGGATTCTATGCAGTATACTCCTGTATAGCTTTTCAGTATCTCATATGTCTTTTGACAGAGCTCATTATTCCGCTTCCCGGACTTCAGCTCAACTATGAGCGGACCGCCGCCTGCGAAAACATCAAGAACTTCTGTAAAGAGCGGGATGCGCTCCTCTGTCCCGAGAAGTGACATCTCTTTCAGGTCAGACCAGTTGAAATCGCATACATTTCCATGAACAGAGCAGACGCGGTCAAGAGTGTCATCATGAAAGACAACAACCTTGCCGTCTTTTGATAGCTGCACATCAAGTTCGGCCCCGTATCCGGCTTCCTTCGCAGCCCGGAAAGCGGCAAGGGAATTTTCCGGAATGAGAGCTTCTTTGTCATGCAATCCCCTGTGGGCGTAGTTCAAATGGAAGAACTGTTCTTTTTCAAACTGCAGTCCCTGACGCATCAGTCATCGCCTCCAAG
>JAZOAJ010000012.1:0-3521 GCA_045595385.1 Lachnospiraceae bacterium
AGATTTGTTCCGCAGTGTCCTGTACCGCTGCTACCTTTCAAAAAAATGTTGATTTTCTGCGGTTTTTTATGAATTATTTAAAAATTTTGTTCGTTCAAATCCGGTCGTCGCCTCTCGAGATTGGAGTCCGAAATTCATTGAAAATTCAACGAATTTCGGACTTTTTGTTTTCAGATTTTACAGAAATTTTGTGGGTGACTAGAAGCCTTTTTTGGGTGACTAAAACCTTCTGTGGGTGACCTGACCTCAAAAAAGCCTATAAAATAGCCTTTAATGAGTCGAATGCATCGATATCTTTGATGTATTTATAAGTCATTTCCGGATTCCTGTGGCCAAGAAGACTCTGTACAACTTTTACATCACTGGACTTTCGATACGCTCTTCCGGCAGCTGCAGCCCTGAGTGAATGAGGACGGATTTTATCCGGATCATCTATTCCTGCATATGCTGCGGCTTTTTTTATCTTTTCCGCATATGTGTTTCTCCGTATCGGGAACACATATGTATCAGAAAGCTCCAGGTCCATTATTCTCAGCAGCAATTCCCTTCCTTCAGGACTTAATGGGAGCGTTCTGTTCTCTTCATATGCTTTCACATGCTCTATGTCCTGCATCTGTAGTTCTTCAAATGTAAGATCATCATTCATCCTCACCTGCCGGCACCTCTGGCGGCATACGGTGAAACTATCATTTTCGAAATCCACATCTGACCAATACAGACCAGCGAGTTCTCCAAACCTCAGTCCATAGATCATATTAAACTTGATTGTATAGATATATACCTTTTCAACCCGCTGTCTTTCCAATTCCAAGTCGCACCATTCTTCGATCATATCCATCTGCACGGCAGTCAGTCCTTCTGTTTTAATGGTATTGGTTACCACTTCAGGCTTATATGGATAATCAAGGCGGATAAGGTCCCTGATCGGGTTGCTTTCAAGGATTCCCCTCGACAGACAGAACTTCATCATATGATTCAATATGGTTACAGCGTTTGAGAACTGTTTTCTGGTCATGTCATTTTTAATAACCGTTTTTTCAAGCAGTTCTCGCCAGTCACGAGCTGATACATCTTTTATGTATGAGTCTCCGATTGCGTCCTTCCAATACTTGTTCCAAAGCCTTGCATGTTCCTGCTTAGTATTGTCTGAAACCCGGCCATTTCTTCCGCAAATGGAGGGAAGGGCATTCTCAAAAACATTCTGCCAGGTCATGATCTGCCCTGTATGGGTATAATGCTCATATAATTTGTCATACAGTCCTTTTTGAGTCTTAGATGTTATTTTCCGGTTTTCCCCAATCTGCTTTCCGTTTACCTCCTTCTTAATGAAAAGATTTGTAGTCCATAGTTCCTTTTTCTGGTCATACCATATTCCTTTATGGTGCACAGCTTTTACATAACTTCTTTTATGTTTTGCCATTTCCTCGTTAACTATGGCCCACGTGCCTTCTGCGATATTATCACATTCAAGGACCGCCTTCAATTTCCCAATTTCTTTTTTTATTTGTTCGGGATCTTCCAAGAAGGCTGCAGCATTGCCACTGCCATGCTTCTCGATATCTGTTTCTTTATTATTTGGCAAAGCTGCATCCCTCCTTTCCTGAAATAAATGTTTTATTGCTGATACTTCTTATGCTTATCTTTTGCGTTCATCCCTATGCTGACCATGCTGTGAAATTTCAGGCTCTTTGGCTTTTGATAATGCTTCCAGTTCCCCCGGTATATGTACCGAGCGTTCTTCTATGATGTCGCACATTTTTAATGTCTTTCGTATTTCAGTTATCTCTTTTGTCTTCTGCCTTACCTTGCTGCGAATCCCTTCCGCTCTACTGACCGCCACACTGTCTTCCGGATCCTGTATCTCCCTCACTGCGCTTCTCAGTTGGTTCCTTAAGTCCCTACGCTCTATCTCAAACGCATCGATCGCAGCCAACGCATCTTGCCTGTAACTGTTCAAATCATCTATAGTCTCGATCCCGTTTGCTGCCAGGAACCTTACCTGCTCATCCAGCCTGTCAAGCTTTATAAGGTCATCCCTCAGAAACTTCGATACCTTCCTGACTGATCCCGGGTATTCCTTTATGATGTGGAGCTCGCAGCAGTAGTGGTAATACAGGGCGGCGAGGCCTTTCGCTTTTGTATGCTTTGGATGCTCTTTCCGGTATGTTTCTGCCTTTATCTTCTCTTCTTCTGGGAACGGGTCAGAACTCCTCATGTTGCTCAGGATCCGGTCTGTGATGCTGTCCATGCCGTACCCTTTCCCCAGGCTGTCGAACCTGTAGAACTTCTGCGAGCCTTCCGGCCGCAGGGACGGCCTCATCAGTTCCTCTCCCCTGCTGGTGTAAAGCTTGAACTCATATCCCATAGATTCCATCGTCCTCCTGAACTGCTTAAAGGTGACCGCTGCTCTCACCGCCCTGTCTATGTCCTCCTTAATCTTCCCACGGATGGTCTGTTTTCCTTCCTTCTCGGCCTTCCATTCCGCATAGTGTTTTCCGGTCTGTTCTTCAGGGTGCCTTACAACGGATAATCCGTGCTCCCTGCAGAGCTGGTCCGAAGCCCTCTGCATGTCGTAGTAATCCTTCTGCGTCCTGTGGTACTTGATGCCGTCCACGAAGGATACAGTGTTCACAACGAAGTGGTTGTGTATGTGCGACTCCTTGTCCAGATGCGTGGTGACCAGCACCTGGTATCTGTCTCCCCACAGCTTCTCAGCCAGGCTGATCCCCAGCTGGTGGGCGAGCTGCGGTGTGACTTCACCTTCCGCAAAGCTCTGGTATCCGTGGTATGCGACAGTACCCCCGGTCTTCCGGAACCTCCTCTTGACCGACATCATCTCATCCCTGGCGTTTGCGGCATCGCAGTTGATCCCTGTCACCAAGTGGAAGCTGTCCGTTGCCTCAGGACGTGACGCGTAGCCGATCACGTCTCCCAGCTGTTCCTCATCCGTCTTTCCCGGCACGTATCCTGTTTTATCTTCATTGGCGGCATATCTGAGCACATCCCCGATGCTGCCCTTAACCCGCCAGATCGATGTAGTCGCCATTATGCGCTCACCTCCTTTATCAGCTTCCCGATCACGGCCTGCAGCTGCCTGTAATCTTCCATGTACCTGAAGCTGTCTGTCTCCCCGGTGGCGTTCGCCCTTGCGGCTATCTGGTTAATGTTGTTCCCGATCCGGCGCAGCTCCTTCAATACTTCATGGTACTGGGCAGGCGGCTGCTCCTTTATCTGCGCTCCGGCCAGTACCGCGCGGAAGAACGGCTGCTTCTTCAGTCCGCTCCTGGCCTGCTTGTCCATGATGGCCTCATATTCCTCATCATTGAGCCAGATGGTTATCTCTTTGTTCCGTTTTCTCATTTATGTTCCGTCTCCTTATTATTTTTCTTTTCAGGTGATAATAGGGGTCTGGGGCTTCCCCAGTATCCTTAAGGCCAAATGTTTACACTTTGGCCATGCTTGCTAAAGTTGTATCAGCTTAAAGTCACCATTACCGCCTGAGCAAAACAATATCATTGCTG
>JAZOAJ010000013.1:0-15489 GCA_045595385.1 Lachnospiraceae bacterium
GGCTGATGTCACTGTAACTGCAGCGGAATGTTATGGCATGCCCGTTCAGTACCGGAAGGAGCCTGCCTTCGCCTACTTTCCCGCGCAGTGCGTTAACAGCTGCCATGGAAGAATCCGTATAAGCCCTTACAAGCCCGCCTGTACCCAGCAGCACACCGCCGAAATATCTTGTCACTACTATTACCGCATTATGTATGTCATTTCCGAGGAGCACGTCCAGGATCGGCTTGCCTGCTGTTCCCTGGGGTTCCTTGTCGTCGCTGAAACGCTGGGTCTCGTTATTGGGGCCAAGCACATAGGCATAGCAGTTATGCCTTGCATCCCAGTATTTCTTTCTGATGCCTTCTATGAACCCGGCAGCATCAGACTCGCTGTGGATCTCTTTTATCACAGCCAGAAAACGGGACTTTTTTTCAGTTATCTCTCCGTTTGCGGAGCCTATGGCAACAAGCGCGCACATTTTCTGCGATCCTTTAACAAAATTATCATAAAGAAATGATACCATCAGAAATCATCATGCACAATGGCGGTTTTTGACACCATATGCAGGGTGCGTTATAATAAATCAGTTTAGTAGGGTGATCATCTACTCTGATAAATATAAGAAAAATGGCTAAAACAAAGAAAAAACCGGAAAATAAAAAGAAAAAAGCTGCGCTTAAGGCAGTAAAATACTTTTTCCTCATTCTGCTCGCAATAGTCCTCATGGCAGGAGCCCTGATCGCAGGAGCTGTCATCGGCGCGAAGAACTCAGCGCCTGAGCTTACTTCGGCAAATATCCTGCCCACATCCGATCCGACAGTGATACTTGATGATGCGGGCAATGAGATAATACAGCTCTCATCAAGAGGAGCGAGAAAGACAGAAGCAACATCGGATGAAGTTCCGGAACTGTTAAAGTGGGCTTATATAGACCTTGAAGATGAGCGGTTTTATGAACATAACGGCATTGACCTTAAGGGTATTCTGAGAGCTGTATATGTCAACCTGACAACTGACAGCCAGGAAGGTGCGAGCACGATAACCCAGCAGGTCATCAAAAACAATGTCTTTGAGACCGGCGGATCTGAACGGAGTTTCGGGTCAAAGCTGAAGAGAAAGATCCAGGAATGGTTCCTTGCGACTGAACTTGAAAAAGAGATGAGCAAGGACGAGATCATCCTGAACTACATGAATTCCATCTATCTTGGCAGCGGAAATTACGGAGTCAAGGAGGCAGCGCAGTATTACTTTGGCAAGGAACTGTCGGGCCTTACTGCTGCTGAGTGCGCCGTGATCGCTTCCATTACCCAGAATCCCAGCGCGTATAATCCTTCAAGATATCAGGATGAAAACTGGAAGAGAGCATCAAAGTGCCTCAGGAACATGCTTAAGAACGGGCATATCACCCAGGAGGAATACGATGATGCCATGAACGAGGATGTATATTCACACATCATCGCGATAGCTAACCAGACCGCAGGCTCAAGCATCTATTCATATTATGTCGACGCCCTCATTGAACAGCTGGTCGAAGATCTGACTAATGACTGCGGATATTCCTACCCCCAGGCATATAACGCGATCTATTCCGGAGGACTCACGATCTACTCTTACCAGAACATGACGGCACAGGAGATCGTTGACCGTGAGATCAATAATGAAAACAATTACGCGGGCATTGACACCTCATATTCGGTCAGCTGGAACATTACCATCTCCCGTGCAGACGGAAAGATAGACTACTATAACCAGGCCCATATGACCCGGGACAAGAAGATATACTACGGAGAAGACTGGACCCTGGATTTTGCCTCAAAGGAAGAGGCAGATGCATGTATTGAGGAATATAAGGCATACCTTCTTCATGAAGGTGACACCATAGTAAATGAAAACGTTTATTACACTCTCCAGCCGCAGGCCTCATTTACTCTTATGGACTATACAACAGGCAGAGTGCTGGCACTTTGCGGAGGCAGAGGTGAAAAGGAGACCAGCCTTTCATTAAACCGCGCGACGGTGACCCGCAGGCAGCCGGGTTCGGTCTTCAAGATCACTGCCGCATTTGCGCCTGCACTTGAGATGGGCAACTGTACACTGGCTACAACATTTGACGATGAACCGTTCGCATATCTCGACTCAGGCAAAAACATAAGCAACTGGTGGGGAGACTCCTACAGAGGCCTTAGCTCCATCAGGGAAGGAATAAGGGATTCCATGAATGTGGTTGCCTGCAAGACGCTCCTATACATCGGAGCCAGCAACTGCGTTTCATTCCTTCGCAGTTTCGGATACAAGAGCATTGATGAAGCTGACGGCGTCATGTCGACCGCACTGGGCGGCATTACGAATGGTGTTACAAACCTTGAGAACTGCGCGGCATTCAGCGCAGTGGCAAATGACGGTATATATCTGGAGCCCCTGTATTATTCAAAAGTCGTTGACAAGAACGGTAATGTCATACTGGACACTGCCCAGACGCAGGATATACATAGAGTCATTTCGGTTGAGACCGCATCACTCCTGACAAATGCAATGCAGGACGTTGTGACATCGGGCACAGGTGTCGCATGCGCGATCAACTCGGCTCCTCTTGCGGGCAAGACCGGCACTACAAATGACTACAGGGATCTGTGGTTCGTCGGATATGTCCCCAACGGACTCTGTTCTGCCATCTGGGTTGGATATGATGAGAACATGACTGTCGACCAGAACAATGAAGTCCAGAAGGCATTCTATTCGGCCATTATGGATCCGCTCGTATCTGCTCTCGGCAAGAGCGGCGGCGAATTTACCCTTAAGGGAAATATCATTACCGCAACGATCTGCAGCAAATCGGGAATGCTCTCAAACGGCGACTGTTCAAGCGATCAGGCCGGCAGCACGCTTAGGACCGAATATTTCAAGGCAGGAACCGTCCCGCCATACAACTGCTTCGTGCATAAAACCGTAAAGGTGTGCAAGAAGACCGGAAAGATAGCGAACAAGTACTGCCCGGAGACGGAGGATAAAGTCATACGTCAGAGGATCGACCTGCTCGATTTCCTGAACCTGAGTAATTATACCCATGACGGTTCGACCCCGGATTCGGCTTACGTACTGACGCAGACGTGTACTGAACATAATGAGAAAACCACGACCACTACAACAGCCACGACAACTACTACGACGACTGAGACAACCACAGAGGAGGAAGAGACAACTACTGAAGAGGAAGAGACTACCACGGATGAGGAAACATCTTCCGAAGATGAATCCCAGGAACCGGAAGGTGAACCTGACAGTGAATGAAAAAAGCCGCCCGCCGGGCGGCTTTTTATCAATAAGCTGATGAGAACACGCCCCGGATGAAGACCGGATAAGCGCTGAAAGAACCAAGCGTGACAATTATATTGCAGATGAATCCTGCAGGCCAGAAATCCGGGATAAGATTCAGCACAAAGTAAAGCGCGAACCAGGTAATGAGGGTGCTGGCGGAACCGATGACCGCCTTAAGAAACTGCCCGGACCTGCTGCAGCGTATCGAAAACCTGATGAAGTTGCTCTCAAAAAACCATGAGAACAGCAGCGCGGCGTTCATTCCGGTGATCCTCAGTGTCACAGAGAAAACCTGAAGGCTGATCAGCCCGTTAAGGTAGATGGAGACCGATACGACCAGGAGAACGAATGTCGGGATCGAAGATATCAGCAGGTATAGAGGATACTGCCGGATATCGAACAGGGTCCCGTCAGCGAACTTCGTAAAAATAAAGGAAAACGCTGCTGCAAGGACCAGCGATACTGCTGCGGACCATGTGCTGCAAAGACCCAGATACAGATACGATGCAATGGTCAGCACTGCGATGGCAGCGAACGATATCTTCACCGAGATATTGTGGTTATTGATGAATATCACAGCACAGAGTACTGCTGCGGTAAATATCCCTATCGAAGGGAAGGAGAAGCCGTCTGCGGCGGACGCTATCTGCGGAAGAGTGGACAGTCCGGCCTGCGAGATCCAGGGGAATGGAACCTGGGCGATGATATTTGCCAGGATGACCAGAGGTCCGAAGAAAGCATATGTAAAGACCAGCTTATATGCTGCTTTTTTGCTGAAGCACCAGAAAATGACGGAAGAAACGCACAGAAAAAAGAGCTCGCTGCCAAAGCATATGAATGCCAGAGCCAAATAATCTGTTATTGGCGATCTGATCCCCTGAAGGATATAGAGCAGAGCCATTTTTTCCCCTTTCTGCCATCGATTTCAAAGTAAAGAAAGGGTATCACAATCAGAGTGGGAATACAAGTTTCAGGTTGACTCAAAAATGATTTAAAAGTACGATAAATAATAATGATCTGAGGGAAAAAGAACTGATATGCCGGAAAGGATCCTGGTGGTCAGTCCCAGATACTGGCCCGAGAATTATAAAATAAATGATATCTGTGCAGGATTTGCCGAGAGGGGATACAGGGTGGACGTTATAACCGGACAGCCGAACTTCCCGGCAGGTCAGTTTTTTGACGGTTATAGTTCATACGGGCACAGTGAGGAAAAACACGGCAAGGTCAGGATACTGAGGCATTTCGAACCAAAAAGGGGAAGCGGCAGCGGATTCGGTATAATGCTGAATTACATAATGTCTTCATTTGCCGCTTCGCGTTCACTAAGACGAATTAAAAAAAGAAAGTATTCTTCCGTGCTCATTTACCAGACCTCCCCGGTTATGGCCTGCACGGCGGGACTTAAGGCTGCAAAAAAGAAAAAGATACCTGCGGTGATCTATGCGGTAGACATTTGGCCTGACAGCCTGTACCGGGAACTTGACATGCAGAGCCCACTGCTCAGGAGGATATTCAGGAGCATTTCCAACAGAAAATATTTAGCCGCGGATGAGATAGTCACACAGAGCAGGGCGGCAGAGCAGTACTTTGTAAGGGAACTGAGCATTCATCCCGGAAGGGTAAGATGCATTCCGCCCGGACCGGACAGCAACATCATCTCCGAAAAGGATGACAGGGAGCTGCTCGAGCGGTACTATGGCGGCTTCAATATGCTTGTGTTCGATGAAATGCTTGATAAGCAGGACTATGATACTCTGCTCGAGAGCGCCGGCCGGATCAGGGATACCGGCCTGATAGACATAAGGATAATAATAGTCTGCTCGGCAGATGCCTCCTCACTTAAAAAGAAGATCTCGCGGCAGGGTCTTGTAGATATAGTCTTTGTTGAAAACAGAAAGGCAGCTCCGGTCGCCGGATATTACCGGATCGCGGATGCCTTCCTTAGCTGTGAAAAGACTTCGGCCGGAGATGAATATTCATTCCCCGGAGACATAATTAATTATCTGTCCATGTCAAAACCGGTCATATTTGCGGGCGACGGAGATGGAAGGCGGATCATCAGGGAAGCCGGATGCGGAAAGATATGTGATCCCGAAGATCCCGGGAGCCTGTACGGTATCATCATGGAAATGTACAGGGCAGGCAGGGCTGAGCGTGAGCGCATGGGTCAGTCTGCCTTTAGATATCAGCAGGAGAATTACAGCAGTGACGCGTGTGTGGACGCCCTCCTCGAGGTGCTGTTCAGGAACACGGACGGTTCTGATGACGAATTTATCATCAATACCGGAGCAAGCATGATCAAAGCTGATGATCTGTTTGAAGAAGAGGACGAAAACGAATGATATCCTGTATATTGATCATTCTGTCAGTCATTTTCCTGGCAGTGATGTTTTCAGCCATTTTCAGAAGAGGTTTCGCGCAGACAGTACCGCTGGCGGTGATACTGGATGTTCTGATAGTCTATGCGGCAGGACTTTTCGGGCTTGCAAAGATCGGAGTGTATGCCGCGTTTGGCATATCTGTCGTATGTCTGGTGTTTGCATTGGTCATCAGCATAGGGGGAGGCGACGGACGCGCACTGTTCTTCAACGTGTTCTCGGTAGGCTTCGTCATTTTCCTGATAACTGCAGCTGCCGTCTTTGTGCTTTCCAGAGATGTTGCGCTTGATCATACAGTTTCAGATAAATATACACTGAAGACGATCTATTCACTCATTTCAGACGGCTCGTTTAAAAATGTCCCTGAAGCTGCCGGGATCGCCGTTCCTCCCGGTTATGCAGTTTTCATTTACATGTTCACTGCGCTTACCGGAAGAGTTACTGACAGCAACATGATTACCGGAGCCGGGATATTTGTCATGGCCATGATACTGCCCGTGCTTGGTAAGATAAACTGGCGGAAGGGGTACCTTGCACTTGCGGCATTTCCGCTCGCATTCGCCGCTCTGACGATTGGAGGAAGGAACTTTCCCGTTTATAATGCCGTTAATGCTGACGCAGGAGCGATACTGGTCTTTGCTATGATGCTTGTGACTTACATGTGCTGCGAGCAGTGCGGTTATGTGTACTGGACGCTGGGACTCGGAAGCGCATTGCTCTGTATCATAAGGCCGGGAGGCGAACTGCTGGCAATTCTTATGTTAGTGATCATCATCATCGACATTGCGGCACTGGGATTCTACGAAGTCGGAGAACTGTTTGCGGCACCTTCAAAATGGATATCAGTGGTATTTTATTTCCTGATCACGGCATTTATATTTGCCTCCTGGTGGATATATGCCGGCAGGAACGGTTTCGGAAGGCTGTTCAAGATCATCCGGGTAACTCCGGAAAGAGCGCTTGGCTTCTCGGGAAGGCTGGGTCAGGTCTTTAAAGCGCTGATCTCCGGAAAAGCAATACTTCCATATTTCCTGTGGATCGTGATCTTCATCGTGATCTGTGCCGGGGCGGCTTTTCTTGCCGAAGGATTCTGGAACAGGGTCAGGACAGGCATACAGGCGGCCATAGTGCTGCTGGCATTTATAGTCTTCCTCTTTATCCTGGCATTTGCATATACATATGTTTACCCGATCACTGCAAATGTGAAGGAGACAGTTGACTGGTACATAACCGGATTTATCATAGCAATGCTGCTTTATTCCGTGAACACGATAGTGAATAAATTTACTGACAGATTTTTCGCTTAATGAACCAAAAAGTGACACAAAAGGAACACATTTGCGCATTATGATAAGTACCATTCCAGATAAATTATTAACTATTGATTAGGAGGATTATCAATAATGAGTGATGAGTTCTTTGACAGGAACGATCAGGAGACCGGAAGCACGCAGCAGAGCCGTCCGGAAGACAGCACATATCACTACAGTTACAGATCTGACGACAGCGCTTCCAGGTGGGAGCCGGACAGCGAGAAATATAATACACCTGTACAGCAGCCGGCTCCAAAGAAAAAGAGGAGCCTGTGGTGGATACCGGTCGCGGCAATAATGACCGTAGTCGTTCTGGCAGTTGTTATCGGCGGCGTATTGGGATTCAGGTTCCTGAAGAGGGAAGTAGCGCATGCTCAGCTGCCATCGATCATCAGCCAGCAGGAAGAGGCAGCCATTGAATCAGAGCCTGAGTCAGAGCCTGAGACTTTCGGGCTTGTTATCAACGATGCGGAAAGCCCTGTGCAGACAGTCATCTCATCCGGTGGTGTATACCTTACAGATGTTTCAGACGTTGTGGAGCAGGTAATGCCTGCAGTCGTGTCGATCACTTCAAGGGCACTTGTAAGCAACGGAGGATACGGAGGATTCTTTTTCTATTACGGCAATCAGGATTCGGGTTCCCAGCGTGAAGTAGACGCAGGTATCGGTTCCGGCACGATTGTCGGGGAGAATGATAAAGAGCTCCTTATCCTTACCAGCTATCATGTAGTACAAGGCAGTTCCTCACTTTATGTGACATTCTGTGATGACGCGGCGGTAGACGGATATATCAAAGCCGTAAGCGAAGAAGATGACATAGCCATTGTTGCAATAAGGCTTGATGACATATCAGAAGATACATTGAGCCAGATCAAAATGGCAAAGATGACCAACGAGCAGCCTTCAGTCGGTGACGGCGCGATCGTAATAGGAGATGCGCTCGGATACGGTCAGAGCGTTGTGACAGGCATCGTATCCGCGATCAACAGGGAGATCGTCGTTGACAATAAGACCATAACAGTCATCCAGACTGATGCAGCGATCAACCAGGGTAACTCAGGCGGATGTCTCCTTAATCAGAAGGGCGAGATAATAGGCATAAGCGAAGCCAAGATCAACTCAAGTGTTGTCGAAGGCATGTGCTATGCAATATCACTGAACTATTATTATGACAAGATAATCGACATGCTCGAGCAGGCCCCTGCAGATGAAGCTGACAACAATACCGCAGCGCCGGTACCTTCAACCCAGGGAGCATATCTTGGAATTTACGGATATGATATCGGAAGCCAGCTTGCAGATTCATACGGCGTCCCTGAAGGTGTGTATGTACTTAACACGGTTAAGGGCGGCGGAGCAGAAGCAGCCGGCATTAAGGACGGAGATGTCATTACAGGTCTTGACGGAAGGAAGATAACTTCAATGACTGATCTTCAGGAAGCCCTCGCGGACTACAGCCCGGGCGATGAAGTGACGATAACTCTCATGAGAGAAAAGAATAACGGCTATGAGAAGATCGAAGTGGAGGTCACTCTCACAGCGGCAATAGGATAGGAATATTTATGACAATAAATAACAACGATGATGAGTTTGAAAGATTTTGCAGCATCTGCCACAGGAGTGAGAAAACAGCAGGCAAACTCCTGAAGATGCCGGGAGGCGCGTGCTCCTGTGTGGACTGCCTCCAGAACATGGTAGATTCGTTCGAGAACAGCGGATTTGATCCATCATCACTGGGAATACCGGGCATGCCTTTCGCAGGCATGCCTTTCGGTGGTTTTCCGGGACCGGATCAGAATCTGACAGTAAATGAAGACGGACCCGGTCCGGACTCTGAGCCTCTGCCGGCAATAACTTCTGATGATGAAAAGAAAGACGATAAAGAAGGCGGGAAGAAGGACGGAAAACCGCAGCGCATAGGATTCATCAATCTTGCTGATCTCCAAAACCAGCTGGGATTCGGCATGAACAGAAATCAGCAGGTCAAGAAGAGAAAACCCGGAGAGAAAGGCGACCCCGTCATAGATCCCGAAAAGATCCTTCCGCCGCACAAACTGAAAGCAAAGCTTGACGAATATGTCGTCGGTCAGGAGCAGGCTAAAAAGATAATATCTGTTGCAGTCTACAATCACTACAAACGAGTTCTGACTTCCGACCGGGAAAGGGCAGATGATGACGGTATTGAGATCGAGAAGAGCAATGTGCTCATGATCGGCCCGACAGGCTGCGGAAAGACACATATCGTAAGGACGCTGGCCCGCATACTTGACGTGCCCCTTGCCATTACCGATGCTACAAGCCTTACAGAAGCAGGCTACATCGGCGATGACATTGAAAGCGTGCTCTCCAAGCTGCTCGCGGCAGCGGACAATGACGTGGATAAGGCTCAGGTCGGTATCGTATTCATAGATGAGATAGACAAGATCGCAAAGAAAAACTCCACAAGAGGCAGGGATGTAAGCGGAGAATCCGTACAGCAGGGGCTTCTTAAGATGCTTGAAGGCAGCGAAGTGGAAGTACCTGTAGGAGCCACGAGCAAAAATGCGATGGTCCCGCTCACAACGATCGATACAAGGAACATACTGTTCATATGCGGCGGCGCGTTCCCCGATCTTGAAGACATCATCAAGGAAAGACTCAGCGAGACAAGTTCCATCGGATTCATGGCTGACCTTAAAGACAAGTACGAGAATGACGTTAACATCCTCAGCAAGGTTGAGACAGAGGATCTGAGAAAGTTCGGCATGATACCGGAGTTTCTCGGCAGGCTTCCCATCCTGTGCACTCTTCAGGCACTGTCAACTGAGATGCTGGTCAAGGTCTTCAAGGAGCCGAAGAACGCGATCCTTAAGCAGTATCAGAAACTTCTCGAACTGGATGAAGTGCAGCTGATATTTGAAGATGAGGCACTGGAAGCTCTTGCAGAGAAAGCTGCGAAGAAACAGGCAGGTGCCAGAGGCCTGAGGTCCATTATCGAAGAGGTCATGCTTGACATCATGTATGAGATCCCCAAGGATGACAGCATAGGCACTGTGACCATAACCAGGGACTATATCGAAAACCACGGAGCTCCCATCATAGGACTCAGGGGCACTGAGCAGATCGCTGTGCAATAACTGAAAAATAGCGTTGACAAAACGGATACAGTAGATGTATCATAATCAGCGCTGACGTGTGCATTTAGCTCAGCTGGATAGAGCGTCTGGCTACGGACCAGAAGGTCGGGGGTTCGAATCCTCTAATGCACGCTGACTAAGGACTGTCGCATGAGCGGCAGTCCTTTTATTAATATCACACAGGGAATACTTTATCGGAGAAAACATGATATTTGAGCTGGTAGCCCCCTGCCATTTCGGACTTGAGGCTGTACTGAAAAAAGAGATATATGACCTTGGATACGAGATATCCCGCGTTGAGGACGGCAGGGTGTCTTTCCTTGCTGACGCCGAAGGCATTGCAAGAGCCAACGTCAATCTGAGGACCTGTGAGAGAGTCCTGATAAAGACCGGTGAATTCAAAGCCGAGACATTTGATGAACTCTTCGAAGGCGTTAAGGCGATAAACTGGGAGGACTATATCCCCAGGGACGGAAAATTCTGGGTGAAGAAAGCGGCTTCGGTAAAGAGCAAACTGTTCAGCCCGTCCGACATACAGAGGATAGTCAAGAAAGCGATAGTTGAAAGACTCAAACCGGTGTATGGAGTGGAGTGGTTCGAGGAGAACGGAAAGGAGTATCCGATCAGGATATTCATACACAACGACCAGGTCCTCATTACACTGGATTCCTCCGGCGATTCCCTTCACAAGAGAGGATACCGGGCAGTGTCAAACGACGCTCCGATCTCGGAGACTCTTGCCGCGGCACTCATCATGCTGACACCGTGGAAGGCTGACAGGATACTTGTGGATCCTTTCTGCGGCAGCGGGACATTCTGCATTGAAGCAGCCATGATGGCGGCTAACATCGCCCCGGGCATCAACAGGGAATTCCTTGGACAGAGCTGGGGTCATCTTATCCCGGCTAAAAACTGGTATGAGGCTGTGGACGAGGCAAATGACCTGATAGTCAGGGACATTCAGACTGATATCCAGGGTTATGACATCGATGAAAAGTCCGTGAGGATAGCCAGGCAGAATGCGGTAAAAGCGGATGTGGAGAAGCTGATACATTTCCAGAAGAGGGATGTGCGTGATCTTAGCCATCCTAAAAAATACGGTTTCATAATCACCAACCCGCCTTATGGTGAGAGGATGGAAGACAGGGAGAACCTTCCGGCCATTTACAGCGCTTTCGGAGAGAGGTTCAGGATGCTGGACTCATGGTCTGCATACATGATCACTTCATATGAGCAGGCGGAAAAGTACTTTGGCGCGAAAGCAGCGAAAAACCGGAAGATATATAACGGCATGATAAGGACTTACTTCTATCAGTATCCCGGGCCCAAGCCGCCCAGAAAGACTGAACGCAGCGGGGAGAAATGACAATGGACATAATAATGGCCACAGGAAACAGCAACAAAGTCAGAGAAATACGTGAGATGCTCGAAGGTTCTGATCTCAATATCATCAGCATGAAGGATGCCGGGATAGATGTCAGGATAATAGAGAACGGACGGACATTTGAGGACAATGCCAGGATCAAGGCTGAGACTGTTAGGGACGCCTGCGGGAAGATAGTGATCGCGGACGATTCGGGTCTTGAGATAGATTTTCTTGGCGGAGAACCCGGCATACATTCCGCCAGGTTCATGGGAGAGGACACATCCTATGACATAAAAAACGCGGCTCTTATTGAAAAGCTTGACGGAGTTCCGGATGAGCAGAGGAGTGCAAGGTTCATCTGCGCAATGGCGATCGCTTACCCGGACCGCAAGACCGCTGTGTTCAGAGGTGTTTTTGAGGGAAGGATAGCTTACAAAGCCGCGGGAGAGAACGGATTCGGTTACGATCCGATCTTTTATCTTCCCGAAAGAGGATGCACATCAGCAGAACTCCTGCCCGAAGAAAAGAATGCGATAAGCCATAGAGGGAAGGCCCTTAAAATGGCTGTGGACGAGCTTCGAAAACTGGGTTGATTTTTTGAAATAAAAGTGTTTACAAACCGAAGATCATATTGTATAATCTCTTTCGTCGCTTAAGGACAAGAAGCCACAAGCGGTTACGCGGGTGTAGTTCAATGGTAGAACACCAGCCTTCCAAGCTGGACACGTGGGTTCGATTCCCATCACCCGCTTTTTATGTGTCTGTAGCTCAGCTGGATAGAGCAACGGCCTTCTAAGCCGTGGGTCGGGGGTTCGAATCCCTTCAGGCACGTTGATCCTGGAGTTACTCCCCGTGGAAGACACAAAAGGATATATGGTGGGTGTGGCGCAGTTGGCTAGCGCGTCAGATTGTGGCTCTGAAGGCCGTGGGTTCGAGTCCCATCACCCACCCTTTTGCAGATAGCTGGACGTTTGTAGCCGGTGAAGCATAAGTTCTGGGGCTATCGCCAAGCGGTAAGGCACAGGTCATTGACTCCTGCATTCGCTGGTTCGAATCCAGCTAGCCCTGTTTATATGGGATCGTAGCTCAGGTGGTAGAGCACTTGACTTTTAATCAAGTTGTCGAGGGTTCGAGTCCCTCCGGTCTCACGTTTGGTAGCGGAAAACCTCAAGGTTTTCCACTTTTTTTATGCGCATCCCTAAACGCATGTATTTTTGATTAAAAATCAGGAAAAGACCACGTTTGGGGAAGATAATTCCATAACAGCCATAAATGATCCACAAGGATCCGGTTTTTTGATATAATGATAAAAAATGCGGAAAGAGGAAGACAAATGAGCGTATTTAAAGTCGGAGCCGGGAAGGCCATTATTGATTACACTGAAGAAATGTTCCCGAATTTCGGTGAGTTCTACACAGGTGTCCATGATGACTCCTATGTGCAGGTAGTGATATTTGAGCAGGGGATAAAGACCGCTCTTGTAGCGGCAGGCACGGTCATAGTGTCTGAACCTGACGTGATAGCGGCAAAGGTCGCTGACGCTTTAGGAATCCCTGCTGAGAACGTGCTGGTTCACGCAAAGCACGTGCTGAGCGCTCCTCACGCAAGGAGAAATGAGAAGCCGGAGCAGATGCTTGAGATGGCAAAAAAGAGAGGCCTCGACATAAAACCTGAGGATACTGAAGCTTATGTAAAAAGAAACGGCATGTTATGTGACGCCCTGATAGATGCTGCTGTCAAAGCTGCCAAAGATGCTGACAGTGGGTTAGTACCCGTGACAATGAATTATGCCGTCGGACATACGGATGTGATCGTAAACCGCCTTGTGAAGACCGACAACGGCTGGTGGCAGGGACATAACCCTGATCTTCCCGCTGACGGAAGCCTTCCGGTACTCCGTTTTGATACAATGGATGGAAAGCCTGTTGCGCTGCTGTTCTTCTGCAATGTGGCGCCGGGAGTACTTGAGTTCTCAAAACTGGCGGACGGATCCCGTCCTGCATCAGGCGACATGGCGGCAGAGACTGAAAGACGGCTCGATGCCCAGTACGAAGGAGCAGTGAGCATATATTTAACTGCAGCAACAGGTGACCACTGGCAGGCTCTCCGCGCACTGCATGATACCATGGATAAGGACGGCCATCAGACAGTGACAGACCTTCATGAGGCAGGGTTCATATTAATTGACATCATTTCAGACAGGCTTAAGGAGGCTGTAATAAAGGCAAGCGCAGGCGCACAGGCGCAGGGTACTGACAGGTTGTCACTCGATCATTTTACCTTCAGATATCCCGGTCAGAAAACAAAGGGAGGCAGCATGAACCGCCCTTCAACTGACATTATCTATGAAAAAACAGATGATCAGCCGCTCGGACTTGATGTATTAAGGATAGGAGATGATACAGCCATTCTTTTTGTGGGAGTTGAATTAAACGGAGGAACATGGAAATACATAAAAGAGAACTCCCCGTTCAGAAATACCATGCTGGTGGAGTTCGCAAATAAAAACGGCGGCGGGTATCTACCTGAAAAAGATTTCTACGAGAAGATAACTTACCAGTCAGTAAAGACCAGATTCTTTGCCGGAGCAGCTGAATGTCTGAAAGAGGACATTATCAGGGTCCTTAAAGAGCTTAAAGCTTAAAAGGAAAAATAAAAGAAGCAGTCCGCGTGGACTGCTTCTTTTTTATATCAGCCGTTAACCTGGCTCTTAAAAATGCGTTCGGTATTATAAACTATCGATGTGCCTTTCCATTCGCTGCGTTTGGTCAAGGGGTCTTCAAGGATCTGACGTACACGCTCGGGGCTCCTATCCTCCAGAGGGTTGTAAAGGTATGTCATGGAGCCCACATCGGGATCGCCTTCGATACCTGACATGATCCTGTCACAGTTTTCAACCAGATATTTCAGAAAATCTGCATGGAACGGACTTCCGTTATGGGGAGGGCATATGGTATCGAACTTATCTCCCCAGCCGTCCAGTATGCGGACGATGTTCTCCTTAAGCAGCTCAACACATGTTTTAGTTCCGGGGCGTCCGCTTACAAGCATCTGGCCGCATTCGATCTCATCTCCGGTAAAGAGGATCCCGTATTTGCGGTCAAGATAGATAAGGCTGCCGGGGCTGTGACATCCCTCATAAGGAAGGACCTCTATCTCACGGTTCCCAAGGTCGATCACATCACCGGGCTTCAGTATCGTGGGAACATATGTGCCGCGCTGATGGCCGTCCCATTTACCTTCGGCTTCATCTGTTTCCCTGCGCGCTTTAAGCTCCTCCCAGGCGGCTTCGGACATGAAGAACCTGCAGTCGTCAAACATCCAGTTGGCGTTGGTGTGATCATGATGTGCATGGGAGCAGGCAACCCAGATCGGCAGGCCGGTAACGCATTCCTCAATGTAACGGCGGAGCGGGAGCTTTGTCCAGGTAGTGTCGATGACAAGAGCATGCTCATCGCCGATCAGCAGATGGGGATGGGGTGCTGCAAGATTGGGATCGTAACAGTTTATGATCCATGTGTCAGGCTTTATGAGCCTTCTGGTAAACTGCTTGTTCACGGGCAGGGAATTGATGTCGATCATGTCAGCCTCCTTCATGTCTGTTATGGATTTCAAGTATATGATACAAAAAAATAGAAATATGGTAAACATTGTATAAATAAAAGACATTGACTATTTTGCACATACTTATTATACTTTACACAAAATAATTATTTTCTGAGCCGAAGTGCCTAAAGGAAACCATGGCACGGGGCCGACACTTTAAGTGTCCGAGCCATGTTGGAAACGACATGACTTTCCGTGTTTGAGAAAGAAGATAAGTCATAGCGCATGCTTTATTTGTATTGTGTAGTCGTCTTTTCCAAATGCGGGAGAGGCGTTTTTTAATGTCTCTGTTTTGACCGCATATTAATTTACCTCTTAATTAATATATGGAGGCCTTGAGCCGAACTGCTTAAGCCTCGACTTGTCCCGGAAATATGCTCCAGGAAACCGTATCTGAAACGGCTTCCCGG
>JAZOAJ010000014.1:0-2918 GCA_045595385.1 Lachnospiraceae bacterium
TCAACGTATTCGCAGTTGACAATGTATGCCAGAGAATGGCTGACCCGGTATTTGTCGGTGCGACCATCAAGTCAGGCAAAGCAATCGGAGCCAAGGTCATCGCCAAGGCAGCACCCGATGAGCATGTCGGCGTCATGTGCCTGAGAAACGGGCATCCTTCGATCGTTGAGTACTACGAGCTCACCAAGGAGATGGAGACACTCAAGGACGAGACCGGAAGGCTTGCTTACAACTGGGGCGTCATCCTCAACTACCTGCTGAATCTCGAAGGCCTCGAGAAGATAGGCGGCAAATCCATGCCTCACCACATTGTGGAAAAGAAGATCCCTCATCTTGACGAGGCAGGCAATCTGGTCAAGCCCGAGACCCCGAACGGATACAAGTTCGAAACTCTGATCCTCGACATGTTCAGCATGATGGACGGCTGCCTTCCTTTTGAAGTAGTAAGAGAGAAGGAGTTCGCCCCGATCAAGAACCTCCACGGCATCGACTCTGTGGACAGCGCAAGAGAACTGCTTAAAGCAAACGGAGTAGAACTGTAATTCTTCAATTACACTGCCTCTGATCTCGCCATAAATTAATGTCACTGCCTCTAATCTCGCTGGTTTTGAATAGTAATGCGTATAATAACCCGAGATTAGAGGCAGATTTACCTCTAAACAACGTATTTTTCATTAATAATCGCCTCTAATCGCACTGCTTTTAGACAAAAGCACATAAAAAACACTGAGATTAGAGGCGCCTGCTTTTCTCACCATAAAAAACACTGAGATTAGAGGCGCCAGCCTTCCTCGCTATGTATCACCTCATCCTGTACCACCCAAGCAGGAACATTCATCAGGCAGCACTTGACTTCGCCGTACGGCTTATTTTATAATCACAACAGATTATTTAAGCCGTACGGCTTGTTTTATCTTCGGAACACAATTATTTGTTCGAACGGCGAAGAAAGGGCAGCTATGACACTGGATTCAAGATCATTCGGGGAAGCAATAAGGAAGAGGCGGAAAGCACTGGGTTATACACAGACATACATATCACAGTTCAGCGGACTCAGCGTCAGTTTTATTTCTGACCTGGAAAACGGGAAATCAACTGTAGAACTGGGGAAAGCCATCCGGTACGCGAATCTGCTTGGCCTGGACGTGGTCGTTACACCAAGAGGCTGATCATGAGAGTACTTAACATAGATATTGAGATCAACGGCACAATGATCCGGGCCGGAAACATATACGGAAACAATTCACAGGATGCGTGTTTCCGGTATTCAGCCGGGTATCTCAACATGCCCGGGGCAATGCCGGTATCGGTCAGTCTGCCTTTGGATCCCGAACCCTTTTCCCCGATCGTTACAAGAAACTTTTTTGAAGGCTTACTGCCTGAAGGTTTTACCCGGCGTTCAGTTGCACAGTGGATGAGGGTGGATGAGGCGGATTATCTTGCGATCCTTCACGGCCTTGGACGTGAGTGCCTTGGTGCGGTCTGTGTGACCGAAGATGGGGAGAGCTATGAAGCAGCATATGAGAAGGTAACAAAAGCCCAAATGAAAAAACTGGCTGCGGAAGGCGCCTTGAAGTCTGCAGAACTTGTTGCAAAGTCCCATCTGTCTTTAGCCGGCGCCTCAGGAAAAGTCGGTTTATATCATTCTCCCAAAGATGGTTCATGGTATCTTCCGCACGGGACTGCTCCCAGTACCCATATCATAAAGCAGAGTCATGTGCGCCTGGATAATGTCGTGGCAAATGAACAGCTATGCATGCTTGCGGCCGGCTACTGCGGGATACTGACGCCTGAAAGTTTTATCATAAATACAGGCAGCGGTTCTGATGGCGAAGTCCTGTTTGCCACTAAACGGTATGACCGCGAGATCATACAGGATGCCGGAACAATAAACGGCCTGCCAAGACCCTTAAGGCTTCATCAGGAAGATTTTGCACAGGCCATGGGGATCCCGTCAGCAGAGAAGTATGAGCACAGGACAGAGGGATACCTGAAGGGGATGTTCAGAATACTCAATCAGCGCTCAGCTGATCCGGTCAGAGACCAGATCATGCTTTGGGATGCGGTAATTTTTGACTATCTTATCGGTAATACTGATGCCCATATAAAGAACTTTTCGCTTATATACAGTAAGGATCTGAAGGCAATAAGACTTGCACCCATATATGACATTATCAGCACGACGATCTATGAGCAGAGTACAAGGGACATGGCGTTCAGCATAGGCGGAGTATATTCGATCGATGATATTGACGTGTCAGCATTCCGCCGTGCTGCACAAGATCTCGGCATGGGCGGGCAGCTGGCAATGCAGAGATTTGACCGCTTATGCGGACTGCTCCCGGATGCGCTTTCAAAGGCGGCCGATGAGCTGACCGGACTTGGATTTAAAAATGTGCCGGAATTGAAGAAACGCATACTTAAAACAGGCGGAATAGCAAAAACTAAACGATGATGCTTTATTATTCAGCCATTTTAATATAAAATATTAAGGTTAATAAGATCGGAGGCAAATGCTGCGGGCGCCCCGCAGCCCCATGATAATGAAGAAGATATTAGACATCATAACAGATGAACTTAAAAGCGCATTCAAACAGGCAGGTTACCCTGAGGACAAGGTGAGGGCAACGCTGTCCAACCGCCCGGACCTGTGTGAATACCAGTGCAACGGTGCGATGATGCTCGCCAAGGAGCTCCACAAAGCTCCCATTGAGATAGCGGAGAATGTTGCAAAGATCCTTGCTGAAGACAGCAAGTTCGACCTCCCCGAGGCTGTAAAGCCGGGCTTCATCAACCTGAAGCTTTCCGGCGGATTCATTTCAGACTACATAAACGGGATGATAAATGAGGACAAGTACGGCTTAGAACCCATCGGCGGCGGCAGGAAGATCGTCATCGACTACGGCGGACCGAACGTT
>JAZOAJ010000015.1:0-11375 GCA_045595385.1 Lachnospiraceae bacterium
CCTCCGACTTATTCTACGTTCTCTATGCGAACATCGACGGATTCGACGCAAAGGACTACAAGCTTGACTACAGCAGCCTGACAGTAATGGACAAATGGATCCTCTCCAAGCTGAACTCAGCAGTTAAGGAAGTTGACTTAAGGATGCAGAACTACCAGATCCCCGAGTCCGGAAAGGCTCTCCAGAGCTTCGTTGACGTCCTCAGCAACTGGTATGTAAGAAGGAGGCGAGAGTGGTTCTGGGCAAAGGAAATGGAGCAGGATAAGATCAACGCTTACATGACTCTGTTCACCTGTCTGGAGACCCTGAGCAAGGCAGCAGCTCCGTTCATTCCTTTCATGACAGAGGAGATCTATCAGAACCTCGTTGCGGGACACATAGAAGGCGCTCCCGAGAGCGTTCATCTGTGTGATTTCCCTGTGGTCAATGAAGACCATATCGACAAGGAACTCGAGGACAACATGGAGCACGTGCTTGACGTCGTCGTAATGGGACGTGCCTGCAGGAATGCTTCCAATGTCAAGAACCGCCAGCCTCTGCCCGCCATGTACATCAAGGCGCCGTGGGAGCTCTCTGAGTTCTTCACCGATATCGTCAAGGACGAGCTGAACGTCAAGAAGGTTGAGATGAGAAGCGACGTGAGAGACTTCTCCTCATACTCATTCAAACCTCAGCTCAAGACTCTCGGACCTAAGTTCGGCAAGCAGATCGGCGAGATCAGGAATACTCTCGCAAATATCGACGGCAACGCCGCAATGGACCAGATCAACGCCACCGGCGCGCTCACACTCACTCTTTCCTCAGGCGATGTTCAGATCGAGAAGGATGACCTCCTCATCGAGACCGCCCAGGTTGAAGGCTACGAGAGCATGAGCGACTTCGGCATCACAGTCGTGCTCGATCTCCATCTGACTGATGACCTGATCGAGGAAGGATTCATCCGCGAGGTGATCAGCAAGATCCAGACGATGCGTAAGGAAGGCGGCTTCGAGGTCATGGACATGATCACGATCTACATCAACGGAAATGCCCGCGTTGAGGACATCGTCTCAAGGAGAAAGGCAGAGATGCAGAACGATGTCATGGCGAGCGACGTCCTAACCGGGTGCATGGACGGCATCAGCAAGGAATGGGACATCAACGGCGAGACTGTCACCATCGGCGTAAAGAAAAACTGATAATAAGATGATGGGCTGCTGCGCTGATATGGCGCAGCAGCTTTTTTATTGGCCGTTTTGGGGTGGTTTCTGCTGAAAACCCGTTCCAAATTGCCCTTTTTCTTGTTTTGGAACGGGTGCTTTTTGCGAAAACCCGTTCCGATTTGGCAAAAGTGAAGAATTGGAACGGGTAGATTTTCCGCGCACCCGTTCCAATTTGACAAAAGTGAAGAAATGGAACGGGTGTCATCGCCCTTACACCCCTTCCAATTTGACGAAAGCGCAGAAATGGAACGGGTATCGCCAACTCCCACCCATTCCACTTCCGCCAAACCGAAGAAACGGAATGCCTTGAAAAACTAAACTTGCATTAACTACCGGAAGTGTAGTACAATCTCTCCAAACTCAAAGGCGCTTTCGCGCCTCAGGATCCGGAGCGTTCCGCCCCGGGCAGGAGAACAGCATGAACAGCAGAATATATGTATCCAACAGACTGGAAAGCCGGTTCATAGCGCCGGAAGACGTCCTTTATCTTACCGCGGTTTCAGGCAGGATAATGGTCCATTATGAAGCGAACGGGAGAGAGCGGATCATTGACATCGAAGGATCCCTTAAAGAAATGGAGGCCAGGCTGAACAAAGACGGTTTCTTAAGGATCCACAGATCATACATCGTTAACATAGGCAGGATAGCCACCGTTGAAAATGACTGGGTGACGCTGGATTCAAAGAGGCAAGTGAAGCTTCCGACGAGCCGGGGTTTTTTAAGGCTGCTGAAAGAACGGCTGAAGGGCAGGGAAGACGTTATTGTTTTGTGAGACGTAGAAAGCAGGTTCAAAAGCCATAACACAGAAAAAGAGATGCGGGGGAAGCATCTCTTTTTCCAGTTTGGTATTAAAGTATAATAAAAAAGGAAGATGAGTGATCTGGGGGTTTCACTCGAAACTATCATGTTATGAACTGCGTCGGTTCATCTTGGCCTTATCATAATCCCCAATAATGACTAAAAAATGTTCGAATTATGAAAAATCTGTGAGCACAGGTTTAATATAAACAGGAAACATGATACACTTAACGGGCAAAAAAATGAAACGAGGAAAGTATAAATGGCACAGAATCCTATAGTAACAATAGAAATGGAAAACGGCGATGTGATCAAGGCAGAACTCTATCCCGAGATCGCTCCGGAGACAGTCAACAACTTCGTAAGCCTTGCAAGCAAGGGTTTTTATGACGGACTGATCTTCCACAGGGTCATCAGAGGCTTCATGATCCAGGGCGGATGCCCTCTCGGAATGGGATACGGCGGACCAGGATATACGATCAAGGGCGAGTTCACATCAAACGGATTCAAAAACGACCTCTCGCATGAGCCCGGCGTCCTTTCAATGGCGCGCGCACAGCATCCGGACTCAGCAGGATCACAGTTTTTCATCATGCACCAGGCATCACCCTTCCTTGACGGCCAGTATGCGGCATTCGGAAAAGTGACCGAAGGACAGGAAGTCGTAAATAAGATCGCCGAGACAAGGACTGATTATTCTGACAGGCCGCTTCAGCCGCAGAGGATGAAGAAAGTCACCGTTGAGACATTCGGAGTCGAATATCCGGAACCCAACAAGCTTGCAGATAAATAAAACTTGCTTATCATAAAGCAATGGGATATAATCCCATTTCGCAGGGATACACCCTGCTCTGAAAATTAAATATGCTCTATGAGCAAAGGAGGAATCAGAATGAAAAAGATTTCAGCATTTTTTGTTTTGATCGCTATTGTCATGACAGCCGTACTCTCAGCATGCGGAGGCGCAAGTAAGACAGGTGGAAACTCTGTAGTCGTAGGCATATCACAAGACCTGGATAGTCTTGACCCGCACAACAGTGTATACGCAGGAACTAGGGAAGTCTTGTTTAATCTGTACGAGGGACTGGTGAAGCCCACTTCATCAGGTGCCATCGAGCCGGCTGTGGCCAGCGATTTTGAAGTCGCTGAAGATGCCAAGTCCATCCTCTTTACATTAAGGGATGGAATAAAGTATTGGGACGGAACAGCCGTAACAGTTGAAGACGTTATATTCTCAGTTAATCGTTATGCGGACATTCAGGGCTCTGAGTCCGCATTTTCTGTTCTGAAAAGCGTAGAGGCTCAGGGTGAGAACCAGATCCTTGTGACATTGTCTGAGGCAAACAGCGAGTTCATCTATCAGCTGACATGCGCGATCATACCGGCATCATTTGATCCGGCAAATGAGGAGTGCCCGCAGGGCACAGGTCCTTTCAAGTTCGTATCTTATGCCGCAGGTGAATCACTTGAGGTTGAGAAGAACGAGAACTACTGGAAGGAAGGATTCCCGTATCTCGATGCCGTGACATTCAAGATCGTCACCGACGCGGATACAGCGATCCTGCAGCTCAACTCAGGAACACTTGACATTTACCAGTATCTTACATCAGACCAGGCAGCAGCTCTCGACAGCGAGAAGTTCAACATCCAGGTCGGAAATGTAAACTATGTACAGGGAATGTTCCTGAACAACGCGGCAGAGCCTTTCAACGATTTAAAGGTCCGCCAGGCTGTTTACTATGCTGTAGACCGCCAGCAGATCAGCGACATGCTGTTCGACGGAAAGTCCCATATCATCGGAACACATCTCATCCCCGCGATGAGCGCTTACTATGATGAGTCTCTCGAGAAGGCATATGAGACAAACGCCGACAAGGCTAAGGAGCTCCTCAAGGAAGCAGGTTATGAAAACGGATTCGAGTTCACCATCACCGTTCCGAACAACTATGCTCCTCACGAGGGAACAGCCCAGATCATAGCAGAGAACCTTGCGGCAGTAGGCATCAAAGCCCACATCGAGCTCGTTGAGTTCACCACATGGTACTCAGATGTATATGTTGACCGTAATTACGAGGCAACAGTAGTTGCTGTTGACGGAACCCTGGCTCCGAGCTCATGGTTCTCAAAGTTTGTTACCACCGCAGGCAACAACTTCATCAACTTCAACAACGCTGAATATGACCGGGTTTACAGCGCGGCTCTCGCCGAGACAGACCTTGACGCAAAGGTTGACTACTACAAGCAGCTTCAGAAGATACTTTCTGACGATGCAGCATCCATTTTCTGCCAGGATCCTTCAAACCTTCTGGCTATCAACTCAAAGCTTGAGGGATACGAGTTCTACCCCGTATCAGCTCAGGACATGTCCATAGTAAAATACAAGTAATAAATGAAGACAGGGGCGCCGCCTTTAGGCGGCGTCCCTGAAAATGCTTATGAAATACGTAATTAAGAAGATCATAACGCTCTTTCTGGCACTATTCCTGATCTCGGTGATAGTGTTCTTCGCGTTCTCTGTGCTTCCTGCCGACGCGGCCGTTGCCAAGCTTGGAACGGACGCCACACCGGAAAGGCTTGAAGCGCTGCGCGAAGCGATGGGGCTGAATAAAAGTGTATTTGAGCGCTACGGCATCTGGCTGGTCGGAGCCCTTCAGGGCGACTTCGGAAAATCGCTCCAGTACACCAATAAAACCGTGACCTCTCTCATCAGCACGAGGCTTGGCAACTCGGCCATCCTCTCGCTGATCTCGTTTGTGATGGTCATAGTAGTTTCAATACCGCTCGGCATTTTCTCGGCGAAGAGAAGGAGCGCGCTCGGCAGAGGTGCGATGACGACAGTGACCCAGATAACGATGGGCATTCCGTCGTTCTTCCTCGGTGTGCTGATAACGTATCTGTTCGCGATACTCCTTCATCTCTTCAGCCTGGGCAATTTCGTCTCCCCGAAAAAGAATTTCTGGGCGGCGGTCGGGTACCTGATATTCCCGGCCATAGCCATCGCGCTCCCGAAGATCGCGATGACTGTCAAGTTCCTGACGTCATCGATCAGGAACGAACTCCACAAGGAATATGTCCGCACGGCTTATTCAAAGGGACAGACCAGGAACGGCGTCCTGTATAAGCACGTGCTCATAAATGCAATGATACCGGTCGTAACCTTCCTCGGCGTCATAGTTGCCGAGATCGTTGCGGGAAGCCTGATAGTTGAGCAGGTCTTCTCGGTGCCGGGCATCGGAACGCTCCTCATCACCGCCATCACGAACCGTGACTACCCGGTGGTCGAGGCATGCGTCCTGCTCATCGCATTCTTTGTCATCATAATCAACTTTGCCGTGGACATGATCTACAAAGCGATAGATCCGCGGGTAACGGTATAAGGAGCGGGCCATGAAATATTTTAAGAACAACAAAAGCCTGCTCATAGGATCGATAATAACCGGCATCGTGCTGCTGCTCGCGCTGATCGGCCTCTTCTGGACGCCTTACAGCACGACAGAGATGAGCACCGCATTAAAGCTGACACCTCCGAGCGCAGCGCACTGGTTTGGAACAGACAACTACGGCAGGGACATTTTCTCAAGGATAATGCAGGGAATGGGAACGACATTCATCGTTTCCATAACCACAGTCGTGTTCGGCATGATAGTCGGAACTGTGATCGGCATGGTCGCCGGATACGTGGGCGGCTGGTTTGATGAAGTCATAATGAGGATCAACGATGTCCTGAACGCGTTTCCGAGCGTGCTCCTCGCGCTTGTATTTGTAAGCTTTCTGGGAACGGGCCTTCTGAACATCATCCTTGCCTTAGGCATCCTCTTCATACCGAGCTTTGCGAGGATAGCGAGGTCAGAGATGCTGAGGCTCAAGAGCCTTCAGTTCGTGCAGAGCGCGCAGCTGTCAAAGGCAAATCATGCCAGGATCATCTTCGCGCACATACTGCCAAATGCGCTGGCCACCATATTTGCCAGCGCGGCAGTCGGATTCAACAACGCGGTACTGGCTGAGGCATCATTAAGCTACCTGGGACTGGGCGTTCAGCCGCCGACAGCGTCACTCGGAAGAATGATATCCGAGGCAGGCAGCTATCTGGTACAGGCGCCGTGGTTCGCCATTGCGCCGGGCGTTGCGATAATCATACTTGTAATGGGCATCACGCTGATAAGCGAGGGCCTCACAAAGATAGAGCAGTGATATGAGTTTACTTGATGTTAGAAAATTGAATGTCATATTTGACAGCAGCAGGGGCGTCACCCATGCGGTGAAGGACATTTCATTTACCATGGAAGAGGGCGAGATCCTCGGCATAGTCGGCGAGTCAGGCTCCGGAAAGAGCGCGACCAGCCTTGCCATCATGGGACTGCTTCCGGGAACCGCGTCCTACTACGGCGAGCTCCTGTTTGACGGGCACGACTTTGTAAGGATGTCATTTGACGAGCTCAGGACATTTAAGGGCGACGAGGTCTCGATGATATTCCAGGAGCCGATGGTCTCCCTGAACCCTCTGATGAGAGTCGGAAAGCAGGTGGAGGAAATGCTCATACTGCACAAGACTGAAGAGGGACATGAGGACGAGGCGAAGATGACCAAGGCCGAGAGAAAGGCCAGGGTCCTGGAAATGTTTGAGCTGGTCGAGCTTCCAAATCCCGAAGTCACATACAGGAAATATCCCCACGAGCTTTCGGGTGGACAGCAGCAGAGGGTAATGATCGCCATGGCGCTCATCTGCAAGCCGCAGCTCCTGATCGCAGACGAGCCCACGACAGCACTGGACGCGGATGTACAGGACCAGATAATAGACCTGCTGAAGGAAATGAACCGGAGGCTGGGAACAGCCATCATTTTCGTATCCCATGACCTTTCGGTGATCCGCAAGCTCTGCCAAAACGTTCTTGTCATGTATCACGGCGAGATAGTTGAGCGCGGCACGGTTGAGGAGATATTTGAAAATCCGCAGGATGACTATACAAAGAAGCTGATCGCAGCGATCTCGGACGAGCGTAAGGTGGTCGAGCCAAATGAAGCCGATGACATGCTCGTGGTGAAGGACCTCTGTGCATGGTATGAGATCCCAAGCAATAAGATCGGTGAGAAGCCCGGCAAGAAGATGATCGTCGAAAATCTCAGCTTCAACGTGAAAGAGGGCGAGATCCTCGGAATGGTAGGCGCATCGGGTTCCGGAAAGAGCACGGTCAGCCGTTCGATACTCGGGCTCCATAAATGGAAGAGCGGCGAGATCATCTGCCGGGAGAAGAATCCCCAGATGGTCTTCCAGGACAGTGCCGCTTGCCTAAATCCGGTTAAGAAGATAGAATGGATATTGGAAGAACCGCTGAGGAACATGACAGATCTTTCTCCGCAGGAGAGGAAGGCCAAAGTCAGGGAAATGCTCGCCAAAGTGGAGCTTGACGAGGAATACCTTAAGCGTTATCCGAGGCAGTTATCCGGAGGACAGAAGCAGAGGGTCAACATAGCGCTTGCCCTCATCTCGGGGTCCAGGTTCATAATTGCAGATGAGCCGGTTTCGGCTCTCGACGTTACCATACAGGAACAGATCCTGCATCTGCTCCTGTCGCTGCAGAAAGAATTTCACCTGTCGGTCCTGTTCATATCGCATGACATAAACGTGATCAACAGGATATGCGACAGGGTGATCTACCTCAAGAGGAAGTAATAAGGAGGCAGACATGAGCAAAAAGATCACACTAGTGGGCGGCGGAGTCCTTGGAACACAGATAGGACTCATGTGCGCCTACACCGGACACGAAACAACATTCCTGCTGAGAAGCGAAGGCTCCATAGGACGCACACAGCCGAAGATCGACCGTTATTCTGAATGGATGATATCTGACCTGGAAGCTGCAAAACAGCTGATCGGAAACCCCATGGGCAGATTCCTTTATCCGAAGGGACTCATTAAGAACTGGGACGGCATCACAGCTGAAGACATCGATGCCCTTGTCGCTCAGGCAAGAGAGAACTTCGCAAATCTCATCCACATTGAACTTGATACAGTAAAGGCCGTGGAGGACGCAGATTTCGTCATCGAGGCCATGGCAGAAGATCCTGCCCAGAAGATCGACATTTACAAAAAGCTGAAGGATGTTCTGCCCGAGAAGACGATCCTTCTTACTAACTCATCAACACTGCTCCCGAGCATGTTCGCCGAGTATACCGGCCGTCCGGAGAAGTACTGCGCGCTCCACTTCGCAAATACCATCTGGAAGAACAACACCGGTGAGGTCATGGGTCATCCGGGAACTGACCCCGAAGTTTACAGGCAGACAGTTGAACTGGCTACTGAGATCAACATGATCCCGCTTGAGCTCCACAAAGAACAGCCGGGATACATCCTGAACTCCATGCTGGTTCCTTTCCTCAGTGCCGCACAGGCTCTGTGGGCAAAGGGTGTGGCTGAGCCCGCAACCATCGACCTTACATGGGAGCTCGCCACAGGCGCTCCTAAAGGACCGTTCAAGATCCTCGACATCGTCGGACTTGAGACCGCCTACAACATCAGCATCATGAAGCCCGACGCAAAGGTGGAAGGCTCTGATTCCTGGAAGATATCCCAGCTTCTCAAGGAGAAGATCGACAAGGGAGAGACAGGCGTCAACGCCGGCAAAGGTTTCTACGATTACACGAAATAAGCAGACAGAAAATACACCCCCTGACCTCGAAGTCAGGGGGTGTTTTCATTTTACAGAGCGGACAACGGGAATCGAACCCGCCTCTCAAGCTTGGGAAGCTCGTGTACTACCGATGTACTATGTCCGCACGGTTAAGACACTGTGTCATTATAACACATTTTTTCCAATGTGCAATCCAACATATGATATAATCTATCCGTAAATAAACCCGTCATGAAGAGCAAAAGAGGTGCGGCATGAAAGAGGACAGGATTAATATCATAGGCGCAGGCGCGGCCGGGCTTACCGCCGCCATAACACTTGCAATGAAAGGCATGAAGAGCCGGCTGATATATCTGGAGGAGAGCGACTCCCCCTTAAATGTTGATGACATAAAGATCCCTGCGTCTGCGGCGGAGCATGAAGAAGAGACAATGAAAGCCGGCGGATACATCATCGATCCGAACGCTGTGAAGTTTCTTGCCGTAACCGCCCCTGCATTCATAAGCTGGCTTAAGGAGCTTGGGGCCGGCGATGTGATGCAGGCACTTAACCGGGAGAGAAACCGGTTTGGGGCCGAAGGCACCATCATGTCGTTCCCGGGCCATGCATTTCACTCTCTGATCACCGAGGAGGAAGACGGGGAGCGCAGGTGTGTCGGCGTCAGGGCGCAGAGGATCGGTGACGGGCAGATCATAGCATTCGATGGTCGTGTCATCATGGCAACCGGCGGCCTGTACGGATTCTTCCCCGGAAGCGGGGCAGATGAGGCATCAGGCGACGCAGCCGCCAAACTATTCGCGGCCGGAGTAAAGTTTTCAGATCTTGAGATGATAAGCAGCGCACCGCAGATCGTGTGCCGCGACGGAAAGACGCTGCCGCTCAGGAAAGAAATAGAAAAATATGTCCTGTCGGCGGACGGGCAGAGCTGCCTCGACATGCGCGCCCTCAAGCGGAAAGTATTCAGACAGAGCTTCCCGGGCCTTCGCAAGGAGATAAAGAAACTCGCAGGGGCCGATCCCAAGAAGGCGGTCATACCTCTTGAGATGAGCATAGACTATTTTCCCGGCGGGATAGATGTTGACTTCTTCCATCAGACTTCACTCCACGGCCTGTTTGCTGTGGGAGAATGCTGCAGCGCATACAACGGCGCCGGGGTCCTGGAGGAGAATAAGATACTGAGCGCAATTTGCGGAGGAAATGCAGCGGCCAGCTTTATCGCTGACAGGAACATCACTCTTGTTAACAGTGAAGAGTCCGCTCCGGACGGAACGCCTGAAGGCGCAGCCGGTCCGGAGGACGTTCTTTGCTCTTCCGCATTCAGGGTAAGGACCGGAGTGATCCTTAAGGATGCTCTGGGCAGGCCCGGAGATGAAGGTTCATTAAGCGAGGCGCTGGAGCTGATAGACGGCGTGCTTGGCGAAGAGCTCACGGAAAATGAAAAGGCCTGGGCGCTCCTTGCCAAGGCAATGGTCCTGTCGGCTCTTTACCGCAAAGAGAGCAGAGGCCTGCATAAAAGGCCCGATCATCCCGAAACAGATGAGGCTTTCGGCGGTCTTGTAACTGCCGTCCTTGAAGGCGGTGAGATAAAGACCGGGCTTAAGAAGCCCGATGAGAACGGGGGAGTTCCCCTTACGAGATAGACATGGGGTTTGAAAGGTATTCTGCAGGGCACATACTGATCCTGGTGATCATAGCCGCAGTCTGCATTATCGGAGCGGTCATATTCCGGAAACTCCCGGAAAAAGGAAAGAGGGTAACATCCCTCTTTCTTGGCATTGTCATAACGGTAATGGACCTGCTCCATTACTGGCTTTACTGGCGCGCCGGGATACTGGGGATCGTATCACTCCCGCTCCATCTGTGCGCGCTCGCGGTCTACGTTGTCCTGATCCACAGCATATGGAAACCCGACTGGGCAGGGCAGGTGCTGTATGCCCTGAGCCTTCCCGGGGTATGGTGCGCGCTCATCTTCCCCGACTGGACCGCCCATCCCATCCTCAGCTACCCGTCACTTCACAGCTTCATAATGCACGGGCTCATTTCCCTGTACATAATCATGCAGGTCGCCGGCAGGCGCATAGTCCCGCGGTTTTCCGCCATCTGGAAATGCATCCTGTTCCTATGCGTGACCGGGCCGGCCGCCGCGATCGCGAACCACTTTCTCGGGACCAATTTCATGTTCATGGCAGAGCCGGTCCCCGGCTCACCGCTCCAGTTCCTGTTTGAACTGGCCGGCGGGAACGGCCTCCTCTATGTGGCGTTTCTGGCTGTTCTGGCGCTGTTGTTGATGACGCTCATGTATCTGCCGTTCGCGATCTATTGGTTGGTAAAACGCTAATTCTATAGCTTTGGCAGATAATGTGGCGCTATGGGGCACTCCGCCCCATAATGGCATAGTCTTATCAAAGAACACTTATCAGAAAATCCACTTCCTCATCGGTCGTTGCCCAGCTGGTAGCAATCCTCATGATGACGCGGCCGTCATCCAGATTTTCCCAGAATCCGAGAGCAGCCTTTTCAGACAGCCTGGCCGCAGTTTCACTGTCCAGTACAACAAATATCTGGTTCGTGGGCGAACCGAAGGTCAGTTCATAGCCTTTGCCTGTAAGGGCTTTTCTTATTTTAGTCGCTGCACTCATGGCATGCGCGCCAAGCTTAAAGTAAAGGCCGACAGTAAAGAGCGTGTCAAACTGGATGCCGGCAATGAAGCCCTTTGCCAGCAGGGCGCCGTGCTGTTTGACCTGAG
>JAZOAJ010000016.1:0-20662 GCA_045595385.1 Lachnospiraceae bacterium
TCACCGGAACAGGTATGAACAAATATGTTATCATCAGAGATCATATAGTACCAGTTTTCAAAATTTTCTGTATACCATTCAACGCTGTGACCGAATCCCTCTGAACCGTTTACAGCGAAACTAATGGGATCCATCTCAGGAGTCCTTATGGGAGCACCGTTGTGCTGATAAGGCTTGTCGTAATTATTTGACCACTGGGCACCTATAACTGCGATCCCTGCGAAGAAATTATCTCTCTGTGCTGCCATGTTCAGTATTGTCATTCCGCCCATGCTCTGACCGGTTCCGTAGATACGTTCGGGATCGATATATTCAGCATATTCTTCCCCTATAAGCCAGTCGAGCAGCTCCCATATGGCTGTATTTGCTTCACTGGAAGCATCATAGTCATCTGTAGACCTTCTTGACTGTTCGATCTGAGGGACAACAACGATAGCAGGATTCTTGTCCTGAACAAGACTGCTTGCCAGCTTTACAGCAGCTTTTGAAGATGTTACAGCTGCCATCGGATCTGTATCATTTGCTCCCGCATGCTCCATATGGATAACAAGCGCGATCTTACCCTTATTTGCATCAAGGATCTCCTGATCGGGGACATAGATGGAGTAGGGCATCTCAAAATCACAGTATTCCCCGGTATATTCGCTGTAGCAGTCATGTGCCTGGAAAGCATTTTCGCCGATATAATGCATTGTCCAGCCACTTCCTTCATCCAGTTCAGGAAGAATGATAGCGTTCTTGTCAGTAGTTACCTGTTCACGGGGACCTCTGAATCCTTCTACAACCTCTACAGTATAATTTGCAACTGCCTCGCCTGTAGGGTCGATGGCAGTGCCGTCAACAGCCTTAACGCTCTTAAGCTGTGTTATTCCGGCCATCATGGTCTCGGTATACGCGAGGTTCTGTCCTGAGAGCATATAGTCAGTATTGACCTCTATTATGACAAAACGTCCGGAATCCTTTCCGCCTGCTTCATCGGGCTCTGGTTTATCATTGACATATACCTTTTCAGGAGCGCCTTCATTTCCCTGGATATCATCGCCGTCAACCTCGATCACACGTTCATATCCCTGACTGAGCAATTGGTTCTGGGTGTAATCGATAATGGAAAATGTTTCAGCATCGATGGACGCAGCATCAATTTGAGCACCATATTCGACGATAATGGCACTGGTCTTGGCTCCTTCAAGATCGATAAAACCATAGGATTTAACACCCAGAAGCTCATATACCGGAGGTTCTGTAGGTTCTTCCGTGGTTTCGACAGTTGTTTCTGTTGTTTCCTGAACGCTTTCTTCTGAGACAGATTCCTGTGGGGTAGTTTCAACCGGTTCTGAAGATACCGCCGGTGCTGCAGAACTGCCGCATGAACTGAAGATCATCGCTGAGATTATCAAAACAGAAATAATACTTAATAGTTTTTTGTGCATATAATTTCCTCCCGGTATATTTTATTCGGAAATTATAATTTAAACTTTTAAGATCATTATTACGAAAATTGCTCTTACAAAAAATGAAAAATGGTAATTTCTGAAAGAGAAGCACATTTTTGGCGATATAAAACTATTCGCAAAAGTCAACTTTAACGAAGTGATAGTGGCAAAAATGGCAGGGGGAGTAGTCAAAAAGAGGTTTTTTCGTCAGATCGTCATCTGAGTGTATTCAGCAGACGTTTGAAATAATCAGGAAGCTCACTTGAGAATTCCATGTATTCATTTGTTCTCGGATGAACAAATCCCAGAACTTTTGCATGCAGCGTCTGTCCTTCAAGCGGATTTCCATCCAGTTTGTATTCTGATTGTTTTCCGCCGTATATCACATCACCAAGCAATGGATGATTTATGCTTTTCATGTGTACGCGGATCTGGTGTGTTCTTCCGGTCTCCAGCCGGCATTCTATATGCGCATATTTCGCAAAATTCTTTAATACCGTATAGTGAGTTACGGCTTTTTTGCCGTTTTTTGCGTTTACGGCCATGAGTTTGCGGTCATTTGAGCTTCTTCCTATGGGCGCATCGACCGTACCGGACATATTTTTGAAATATCCGCATGTAATGGCTTCATATTTACGCGTAATTGAGTGATCTTTTAACTGGATCGACAAAGAACTATGCGCGAAATCATTTTTCGCGCAAACGAGCAGACCTGAAGTATCTTTATCTATACGGTGAACGATACCCGGACGAAGAACGCCGTTAATGCCGGAAAGGTCCTTACAGTGATACATGAGCGCATTTACGAGCGTTCCGGAATAATGTCCGGCCGCAGGATGCACGACCATTCCCTTGGGTTTATTTACCACCAGCACATCACTGTCCTCATACTCTATTTCGAGCGGTATGTCCTCGGGCAGTATCTCCGGCTGCAGGCTGTCAGGGACCATAAGGCAGATATCGTCATCATATCTGACTTTATAATTCTGTTTTACAGGAACTCCGTTAACAAGAAGGTTTCCTTCAGTTATCAGCTTCTGTATGTAGCTTCTTGAGAGGTTGTCAGATACATCGGCAACATATCTGTCGATCCTGGTATCCTCAAAGCCCTCATTAACATTAAAAATAAGCTGTTTCATTCGCCGTCTTTTTCGGTCTCGTTTTTCTTTGAACCGAATATGCTCAGGTTTTTATCTTCCTTGTAAACAAAGATAAAGAAAATAATCAGAAGTACAGCTGTTAGTGTCACACAGATGTCAGCGAAGTTAAAGATCGGGAAATCTATGATCTTAAAATAAATAAAATCGACAACATATTTTGTAGTGACCCTGTCTATAAGATTGCCTATGGCACCGGCCGCAAGCGCTGCAATGAGATAATCAAAGAAAATAATGTCTTTATAAGTCTTTATATGGAATGAATCAGGATCGGTATCGATAAGATCACAGTATGTATGAAGCTTTTTGCTCAATGAAACGAACAATACAACAATAACTACAAGAATGATCGCAGTTATGATATAGAACATCCACTGCATGTTCTGGAACATGCCAAAAGCTGCGCCGTTGTTTTCCAGATAACGCAGTTCGATAACATCCTTTATGATCGGGATCGCATCGTGACCTTTTAAGTACTTTACAACGACGAGTTTTGTGATCCTGTCTGCTGCAAGCAGCGCGACAAAAAATATTATCTGGATCACAATATGCATATTGATCTTCTTTTTTAACTTATTGCTCATAATGTAAACCTAAAAATAATGGCTGCCTTTTTATCAAAGGCAGCCATATAAATACTTGATCAACGGATCACAATAAAGGTGACTTAAAGCCTGAGATGTCAAACGAATTATCAGATCCTCCGCTCATGAGATCCTGGAAATCACCGGAGATATCAACAGAATCAGGAGTTGCTATAAAGATATAATTGGAGATCTTCTGAAGATTTCCATCAAGAGCATAGCATGAACCTGAAATGAAGTCGATGATCCTCTGTGATAACTCAACATGAAGTCCTTCAAAATTAACTACAACAGCTTTTCCCTGAAGAAGTGTTTCTGTGATCTCCCTTGCATCCTCGATCGAAGACGGTTTGAAAATGCACACTTCCTGGCTGGCGGCGCGTCTTACCGGTGCAGCAGGTTTGGAGTAGCTCGGAGCTTCTTCTTCCCTTCTTACAGGTTCAGCTGAGCGTTTATTCTTTAATGAACTAAAGAATCCCTTCTTTTCTCCAGCTTCCTCTTCGTCTTCCTCGTCTTCAAATTCCTCGTCATCATAGTACTCGTCGTCATCATCATAATCATCATCTTTAAGACTGAAAGCACCTAAGATCTTATCACTGAACTTGCCCATGTTATCTCCTTTAACAGCTAAATATTATAGTCGCGCTGGCCAAATATTGCAGTTCCTACGCGTACCATTGTCGATCCCTCTTCAATGGCCACTTTGTAATCTCCACTCATGCCCATTGACAAAATTTTCATACGTATATTATCAATTTTCATTGCGTCAATGTCAATAGATAAATTCTTCAGTTCACGGAAAATCCATCTGCATTCCTCAGGGTCTTCAGTAAACGGTGCGATCGTCATGAGCCCTTGCACATGAACATGTTTTAAAGCTGAAACTGCTTTCAGCAGACCGGTCAGTTCCTCTTTATCAATACCGAATTTACTTTCCTCATGCGATATGTTGACCTGTATGAGTATATTGACGTCAACGCCATGTATTACTGCCTGTTCCTCTATGGTCTCGGCAAGCTTGAACGAATCAACTGAATGGATGAGCCAGACCTTGTCAACGATGTATTTCACTTTATTACGCTGCAGATGGCCGATCAGATGCCACCTTATGTCGGAAGGAAGATCGTCGTATTTTGAAAGCAGTTCCTGGACCTTGTTCTCGCCGAAATCACGTATTCCCTGATCGTAAGCCTCCATTATCATCTCTGCAGGATGTGTTTTGCTGACAGCGACGAGTGTGACGTCCTGTCTGAATCTGCTTGTTTTCGCTGCAGAGCTTATTTCCTCATTTAATGCACATATATTATCTTTTATCATGTTCTGATGCATCTTTTAATATCTGGTCATAGATGCGAAGACCCCCTGAGGTATACTCACTGACAATATAAAAACCGTTTTCTTCTCCCAATATGTCAACTATGGTAAAACTGTAATTTCCACCTGCAGATATATAAGCGCCCTGAAGATTTTCCTTGGCAGTGATCTTATACTGGATATTCGTATCCGGCTGGATCAGTATATCTCCGCTTTCAAAATCATTGACGCTGACATATGCATATTCGTCCGTCAGCTTAAATATCTGGCAGTCCGTGAAATCAACAGATGTTGTTCCGTCACTGTTGATAACCTGCTTTATGAATCCGTTTCCTGTTGAATTACCTCCTTGTGTCATAAACTCAACAGGGATTATGTAAAACTGCTCTTCTCCTACTGCCGATTTCGGGATCTTTAGGCCGGACACGGTATCGCTTACGATCTGGATGGATACATATCTGTCCGATATATAGCGGATCATGTATTTGTCCAGAGAGATCATCCCGTACCTGGCTCCTGCTTTGGTGAATGTTTCAAACGGAGCATCTATCATGATACCGTCACTTAAAAACTCTATGGTTACATAATCCAGGTCTTCATATGCATCTTCGCTGCTAAGCTGTATGATCAGCTTCCAGTTTTCCGATGTTACGACCTTGCATACAGGAGCTCCTTCCTCAATAAGATCATTGGATTTTATGATCTTTTTGGAGTAGTTCGCGCGTCTGAACATGGCAGCTTCAATGTCATCTTCAGTCAAACCTTCAAAACCGTCAACGCTGTGCTGCATGATGCCTGAGATCTCTGATGTACCGATCGTATATGTACCTTCAGAAGTTCCGCTGACGCCGGAGTTCAGATTTCCGAAAACATTGCTGTTGATCAGATCCAGGACCTGTGATTCAAGCCTGTATTTGAAATAGTAAGTATCATAATAGCTGTTAGGATCATAAGATGTATCGAAATCATAGATCGTGTTCTTGATCTGACGGAGCTCGTTTTCATCCAGTATGGTCTGATTGCGGGATGCCTCCTCGAGTCTGGCGGAGAGTTCACCGCTTTCATCTATTACATATGTCTGAGCACCAACGCTGACAGGGGTTGCATCACCGATGAAGAAGTTTACATAGCCGGTCTTTGCAGCATTTACAACTGTTTCTTCACGAAGAACAAGGGCCGTATACTGTGTATTGAAACGGCCCTCTGTGCTTCCTGACACAACCTCATACAGAGATGTGGTATCACTTAAAAAATACGTGCAAAAACGGACGATCAAATATATTAGGATGATCACACCTATTATGATCCAGACATTGACGTTTAATCGTGATCTTCCGTTTTTTGAACGCGTGGATGTTCTGGTTTTTTCTTCAGACATTTATCCTTTAAAGCGCTATATGGATGTGCTGTTTGAAGTCTTCCGGAAGGAGGTCTTCTTCCATTGAAGCGCTTATCGTGAATTCAACACCAAGTTTTTCTGAAAGAACAAGCATTTTTCTCAAAGGCTCAATGGCCTCTTCCTTTTCGATCTCACAGAGAATGAGGAAACTGTCCAGATAAATAGAAACTATATCTCCATTGCCCGCGATAAGACCGCACAGGAATCCCATGAGGGAATCAAGGTCATTAACAGGATATTCTTTAACATTGATAAGTCTGATCTGCCTGTCAAGCTGGAACATGTGCTCGGAATTCTTGTCGATATAGATGACAAGTCCGTCAGATTCCTTCGCCTCAGCATTGGCGGTGTCGATCATATACTTTGTTTTTCCTTTGCCCTTTGATCCTAATACTAATTTGATCATAACTGTTGATACCTCCAGATTATTTGTACAGGTTACGCCAATCAAGGTCTCCCCTGTCTATAGCAAGAATAAGAAGTTCAGCCGAAGCCAGATTTGTGGCCACGGGTATGTTGTTCGCATCGCAGAGCTGGGTCAGCATTTCATATCCCACATCTCTTGCGGATGGTGTGAGAGGATCTCTCAGGAATATCAGTGCATCCATCTGGTTGCACTCTATCTGAGCAGCCATCTGGCTGTCTCCGCCGAGATACCCCGGAAGGAACTTGTAAACGTTAAGTGAAACATTATCTTCGATCTGCTGACCGGTTGTTCCTGTCGCAAAAAGATCATGTTTTGAAAGGATATTTTTATAAGCTATACAGAAGTTGACCATAAGTTCTTTTTTAGAATCATGTGCAACAAGCCCTATGTTCAAACTGCTCTCCCTCCTAGAAAGTGATCTTTTTATGCATGCCTATGTTAAGCACGATGCCTATGTTGATATAAAGGACCATCAGCGAGCTCAGACCGGCGCTAATAAACGGAAGCGTGAGACCTGTGTTCGGGATTATCATTGTTACCACGCCAAGATTGATGAAGGACTGGAATCCTATCAGTGTTCCCAGCCCGACGGCAATTCCCCGCCCGATCTGTTCTCTTGCCCTGAATCCGACTCTGAAGCACTCAATTACCATCAGCACAAGCAGCAGTATCACGGCAAATGCTCCGGCAAGGCCTAGTTCCTCTCCAACTATCGTAAAGATGAAGTCGGTCTGAGGTTCTGAAATATACTCGGCATTCTTAACACTCGTTATGGAGTTATTGTTCAGACCTTTACCTGTAAGACCGCCGTTTGCGATGGCGATTATTGAGTTCTCCTGCTGGTATCTGATCTTGGCGGCGACCTCATTTTCCGCGTCATAAAAACCGACAAGCCTGTTGTACTGATACTCATCAACTATGTTCCTGTCTGCAGGAAGGATTATTATGAGTGCCAGTATGGCCGCACCTATTGGCACGGCGATCAGCGCAACCAGCTTAATAAACCGGCCTTTAAGATCAGATGTGAATATTATAGCACATATTATTACAAAAGTTACAACAGAACTTGAAAGATCAGGCTCCCTGTATATCAGAATGACGGGAATGATTGCAAGTACTATCATCAGCAGAACAAATTTCCAGCTGTTCAGCGCAGTCGCATTCTTTGCGATCAATGCAGAGAAAAAGATCATCAGCAGCAGTTTCGCCAGCTCTGAAGGCTGTACCTGAACGCCGAATACGGATACCCATCTCTGTGCACCCATATGAGTCTCACCCAGAGGCGAAAGAACGACTATCAGGATACCCAACGCGAAAAAGTACATAAGCCAGTAGTATCTCGCTATGAAATCATAACGGATCAGCATGACAATGACCATCAGGATCAATCCTCCGACCAATCCGACTATCTGCTTATAAACATAGGTATTGTCATCGGTTGCCGAGCCTATGACAAATACACCTATGACTGATAATAAGACAGCATAGATTATCAGACGGAAGTTTATCGTCCTGTAATTATATGATCTTAATGTGTCTGTAATTCGTTTTAAGTTCAATATGTACCCCGCATCATTCAGACTGGAAGATATTGATCTTATCCTCTACAGGTGCCTTCAGCACCTCTTCGAGGGTTGTCTGGCCAAAATAGTATTGTAAAACTTCCGATAGTACACCGCCCGGATAGGAAGTAGAGTCACAGTTCCTTATCTGGCATGCAAATGATATCTCCGGGCTCTCATAAGGAGCATATCCGACAAACGCTGCATGGTTTGAACGGTAAAGATCTTCCTCGGCTGTTCCTGTTTTTCCTGCAACTGTCGTATCAACATCAGTAAAGAACAATGATGCCGTTCCGTCAGTTACAACAAGCCTCATTCCGTAATGGATGGTATCCCATTCATAGCCGTCCAGTTTAACGATATTTGAGACCTGCGGATCGCGTTTAAGCACTACTCTTCCGTTTTTATCAATAACTCTGTCGATCAGAGTCAGCTGATAATTATAGCCGCTGTTGGCTACAGTATTAACATATCTTGCAAGCTGTACAACGGCGAATCCGTTAGTTCCCTGACCGATCGCTGTTCTTACAGAGTCTGTTGTGGAAACTCTCGGAAATACCTCATTAAGCTCAACTCCGGACTTTGTACCAAGGCCCAGCTGGATCGCATAATCATCTATGATATCCAGTGCCTGACGGCTGTTGTAATCGCCATATTCGTCAAGTCCCATGTTATAGCCGATCCTGAAGAAGAAATAGTTGCATGAATCCCTGAGCGCAGTGGCCAGATTCTCGTTGCCGTGGCTTGCAGGAGAAATGTAGCACTTGGGTGAAGGGGTTATGTCTTCAAAGACTACCGCATCATAGATCACAGTATCTGTTGAGATATAATCCTCTGCCAGGCCTGCAACTGATGTGCACAGCTTAAACGTGGAACCCGGAGCCGTAAGTCCGCTCGTGGCATAGTTGAACAGCGGCTGTGAATCATTAACATTGAGTTCATACCAGTAATCCGAATCAACCACGCCGGAAAGTCTGTTGTTATCATATGTCGGATACGAAACCAGGGCTAAAACATCTCCCGAATCAGCATCTGTCACGCAAAGCGAGCCCGAGCAGGGATCAAGTGCCAGCATGGCAGGCGTAAGGACCAGATCCTCGATCTGCTCAAGCACATATGTATAGGGACTGATCATCCTGTTTACAAGCCTGTCGTATGCAGCGTCAGGCTCCAGTTTTCCCTGGTCATAGAGCATCAGGCAGATATCAAACGGATCAAGCTGTTCATTGTAGATCATGTAATAATAGATCTTCTCTGAAAAATTCCGTGTGCCCGGAAGCATGGTTATGACATTATCAACTATCGTCTGATATATCTCGTCTGAATTTGAATACTTGGTATCCGTGCTGATCGCAGAAACATCGATCCAGTTTTCAGCTATGGCATGCTGAAGGAACATCCTCAGTGACACTTCATCATTTGTCCACTGCTTATATATACTGTCAGTGGAATCAATAAGGTTGCTGTCAATGATGTCATTTGCCACCAGGAGCTTATATACAAGATACAGATAATCATCTTCCTCTGCCGTAAGCTCAGATGCCGGACGGGCGTTAGTGTTCAGAAGTTCCTGCTGCACCCATGCGATAACAGAAGCCTGTTTGGCAGTGAATGCCGCGAGGGCTGCCTTCTCTCTTTCTGAAGCATCGGGATCCGAAAAATCATTGAAATCGACAATATTTGTCAGGATCTGGCTGTACACATCCTTAACAGGAATATTTACAAGTCCTGATTTTTCAGTAGCAACATAATCATAATCAACGATCTTGTTCAGCAGACATGCGGCGATCTTCTTTTCGAGAATGTCATATGAAGCTATCTGAAGATCCCTGTCTATGGTGAGATACAGGTCATTTCCGCTCTGAGACTTGACCTCGGAAAGTGTTTCAAGGATATTGCCTGTACTGTCAACGAATACCTCACGTTCACCCTTCTTGCCCTGCAGGAATGAGTCATATGACTGCTCGACGCCGCTTTTTCCGACAGTATCACCTATTGAATAAGAAATGCCGGCATCGTTTTCTATGTTGTATTCTTCAAGCTCGCTTTCGGATATCTCACCCGTATAGCCTATGATATGTGCAAAGTATTCCGCGTCATTATAAACACGTTTGTATGTTTCCTGAACGTCAACTCCCCTGAGGTCATCTGTAGACTCCAGGATGGCTGCCATCGTGTTCTCATTGATATTGTTCGCGATCGTCGTGGAAACATATTTCTGGTATGCGGTCTGGGACAGTGCATATCGTATGGTCACTATCTTCACACGCTCTTCTTTTGTATACTTCTCATCCAGCGCATACTTTTTAGGACCGCAGAGATAGTCCATGAGCTCAGTGGCGGTCATCCTGTCATAGCCTTTAGTATGTATCTCCTCGCTGGTGCCGCCAAAGATATTTATGAGGAACGTGACCTGCCGTGTGACAGGATTCTGTTTGAACACGTAATTGCCGTTCGCGTCAAGTTCTATGTTAAAGTCATCTATGATCCTGTCGCCGTTTTCCTCTATGATCTGGATCGTACGGTAAATGATACCGTTTATGGTATCGCCTCTTGTATTGGATGAAGGTATCTCATCTGTCATCACAACGTTATATCCGATCTCGTTATATGCCAGGAGATAGCCGTTGCGGTCGTATATCTTTCCTCTTGCGGCCTCGGTTGTGATCGTCTTTTCTGCTTTCTCAGTAAAGTTTTCAGTATAAAAATCGGATTTTATTATCTGCAGATAAAACAGACGCCCCATTATCACCGTAAAACCTAACAGCAGAACGGTCAGCACAAGAGCCATCCTCGATGAGAACAGCTTGGCAATCAGATATTTTATGTTGCTGAAAAGTAATGAGATCTTCTCCGCGATCGTGCGGAAAAGCCTTTTTGTAATGAAGCGGATCACTTTTCTCATACGCTCTCCGCCTCACTGTCTGAACGGTAAAGGTACATTCTCTTTATCAGTGCCTGAAGCGGCCGGATCAGCACTATGCCTGCAAGGAGCGTAAAGCTGAACTCCGGAAGTATCACATTCAGGAAATAGAATCCGAAAGCAAATCTGGACTGGAGAATGAACCAGAAAAAGTAATATAAAAGACTGCAGGCCAGATCACAGCAGCACAGGATGAATATCTGTGTCAGCAGCGAATCCGAATAATAGACTTTCTTAAGGGAACCGCAGACAAAGCCTACCACCAGCAATATGAGGGCGTTATACCCTATCACCGGGCAATAGAATACATCAATGAACAGGCCGGCAAAAAAACCGACCAGCATGCCTGCATTTTTATTCCTTACATAACCAAATGCAAATGTGACTATAAGCATCAGGTTCGGTGAACAGTTGATCACAGGGATCCTGATAAAAGCTGAATACTGGAGAAGATAGGATACCAGTAGCAGAGCCGCTATTATAAAGAAATTACGGACTCTGTACATCATTTGTCATATGTCTCCTTGAGCTGTGTTATGATCAGGACTTCGCTGAGATTATCAAAATCCGCAACCGGCGTTATGTGTCCCGACTGAGTAAGTTCATTTCCGTCTGTATGAAAGTCTGCGACATATCCGATCAGCAGACCCGGAAGGTATATTGAACTCACGTTTGAAGTGACGACTGCGTCACCTACATGAATGTCGGCATTTATACTGGCATTTGAAAAATCGATGATATAATCCTGCATCGACATGAGATTTCCGCTGATGATGCACAGGTCTGTAGTGTATTCAAAAACAGCGCTTATATTACTGTCGTCATTTATCACGGTCCTTACAGTCGAATAATTAGGTCCGACATCAGTAACAACGCCTACAAGACCTCCCTGAGCGACAACATTCATGTTCTTCTGAATGCCGTCATTCGAGCCTTTATTGACTGTAAATGTTGAAAACCATTTAGATGCATCTTTTGAAACTATCTTGACGACAACAGTTTCGTAATCAGAATACTCATCTTTCAGCGCAAGCATGCTCTTTAAGCGGTCCACTTCACTGTTCTGCTGCATGAGTTCATGATTTTCGGTCCGGAGCTGTTCGTTGGTCTTCTGCAGTTCTTCGATCTGTGCTGTAAGGTTCTCTATGGTATTGAACCTGTCAAACTGGTCGGTTATCCATGTTCCGACCACATTGATGCCCGACTGGGCAGGCACGACAAGATATGACGCGACCTTTTTGAACGGTCTGGCAACCTGCTCAAATAAAGCGGAAAGTATTATCAGGATCACGCAGATAGCGATAAGTATGCCGAACAGGACCTTTGGATTGGCCTTGAACGGTTCTTTCTTTCCGGGTGATTTATGTATTTTAAAATTATTCAGGAAATCACCGAGTTTGCGTCTGGTCCTTTCCGCCGGTGCGGGTCCCTCGGTAATGTCTATGAGTCCGGGCTCATTTATGCTGTTAGACTCATTGTCTTCTGAAAAGCCATTAAGTTTCCTGGCCATTAGTTATATTCCTTTTCTTCCGGGTAATATCTGAGGCTGTCATACTTGGAATTGCCGAATATCTTTGTCACTCCGCGGATAGTGCTGTTAGCGGGATCATCGGCAACATTGATCCTGAGTCTGGTCTCTCTCGCGAACAGCTCGTCCAGGTTGTTAAGGCATGCAGAGCCGCCAAGCAGATATATTCCTTCCTCTGTAATGTCTGAAGCGAGTTCAGGCGGAGTCTTTTCAAGCACGCGCTTTGTGTCTTCTATTATGATCTTTATCTGTTCAGTGATCGCATCTGTAACAAGCCTGCTGCTTATTGATATCCTTCTTGGAAGGCCTGTCGAGATAACGCGTCCGAAGACGGTCATTTCCTTATCAGGCGCACCTATGTCAAAATTCACAAGGGACATCTTGAGCGCTTCCGCCGTCTTCATGCCGATCAGGACTTCATGCTTTGCCCTGACTGCATTTACTATAAGTTCATTGAACCTGTTGCCGGCAATATTGATCGTTTTGCACATGACAATACCGCCGAGTGAAATGACGGAAATATCCGTGGTGTCGGCACCAATGTTCACAAGAATGTTTCCCTTGGGACTTTTTGGGTTGATCCCGCATGCTATCGAATCGGCAATGCTCTTCTCCACAACAGAGATATTGCGGGGGCGGATCTTTGAATTGGCAACCAGCTCGTGGAATGCCCTCTTTTCAACCTCGGTAGTATCAGTCGGCACAGCGATCAGGAACTCGGTACCCCTGATCATCTTTCCCCTGTTCAGCTTTTTGTACAGATTCTCCAGGATCATCTGCATCTTATTGAGATCGGAAATGACACCCATCTTTACCGGGAATACAACTTCCACATTTTCGGGTGTGCGTTCAAACATCTCATATGCGTCATTGCCGTAGCCTATGACATACTTTTCATCACGGATGGCAATGGCGTTCTTTTCAACAAGTATCTCTTTTGAACCGATAGAAGAGATCCCTATGGTCTGGGTCCCTATGTTAAGTCCGTATCTGGCGTCACTCATTTAATCCAACAATCCTTTTTCCCTGAAACTGAAAAATTGTCTGTCGCCGATGATTATATGGTCAAGCAGCCCTATGCCAAGCAGTTTTCCGGCTTCGGCAAGCCTTTTGGTCACTTCCCTGTCAGCCGGGCTGGGAGAAGCAAAGCCGCTGGGATGATTATGCAGGAGGATCACATTTACCGCTTCATGTTTCATCGCTTCCATGAATACCTCCCTGGGAGATATGAGCGAAGCGTCAACCGTTCCCTCTGACAGATATGCATCCTTTATCAGCCGGCACGCCGAGTTAAGGAGCAATAACAGTACCACTTCCCTCTTCCTGTGCCGCAGCTGTTCCATATAGTGTTCGGCTATTGTCTGAGGTAATGAGAAATCCAGCCGGTTCAGTGTGCTGCAGGCGGAAATGCGTTTCGACAGTTCTGCTACAGATTTGATCTGAAGTGCCTTGACCCTGCCGATGCCTTTTATCCTGGTCAGCTCATCAAGATCAAGCCTGAATATGTTCAGAATATCTTCACTGCCGTCCGCGCTGCTCTTCAGGATCCCGGCTGTAAGTTCCACAGATGACCTGCCAAGGCTTCCTGTCCTTAAGATTATCGCCAGCAGTTCGGCGCCGGTGAGCGCTTCGGGTCCGTATCTTAAGAATTTCTCATCAGGACGATAATCAGGCGGAATGTCCTTTATCGTCATTTTATCATTCATGTCTGCCTCCGGTTCCCCCCGGAAGACAAACCCTCAGTGTATCAAGTTATTTTATCATAACAGACACTTAAAAAATAGTGTTTTATTTGTCAACATCCTGTGTCCTTGAGAGCATTTTGGACAGTGCTGACAGTATGGCGTATTTACCGTGTTCATAAGTCAGGCCGCCCTGGAAGTAAGCTGTGTATGGCTCTCTCATCGGTCCGTCGCATGAAAGTTCTATGGAGGATCCTGAGATAAAAGCTCCGCTCGCCATTATCACCTTATCGGAATATCCCGGCATGTCCGACCCCTCACATGCGACATAGCTGTCCACATATGATGAAGCCTGGACAGCGCTGCAGAATGCTGTAAGGTTTTCAGGTGTGCCGAGGTCCACAGTCTGTACTATGCAGTGGTGGGTCTCATCCCGTCCGGGTGAAGTCTCGAATCCGAAGCGTTCACACATGGCTGCGAGGAAGTGGGCATTCTTAAGGGCCTGTGATACTACTTTAGGCGCAAGTGAAAGCCCCTGGTAGAAAAGCCTCATGACGCCCTGAGTGGTCCCGACTTCCCTTCCAAGCCCCGGCGCTGTAAGCCTGTAAGCGCATCTTTCGATCAGGTCCGCACGGCCTGCCAGATATCCGCCGGTAGGGGCAAGTCCGCCTCCGGGATTCTTGATCAGTGACCCTGCAATGAGATCCGCTCCGAAGTTAGTGGGCTCATTGATCTCAACAAATTCCCCGTAGCAGTTATCAACAAATACTATGATGTCAGGTTTTATCCCTTTTACAAAGCGCACCGCTTCTCCTATGTATTCAGAACTAAGCGATGCTCTTTTCCTGTACCCCTTGGATCTCTGGATGGCAACTGCTTTTGTTTCCGGCCTGATCTTGTTTTTTATGCTCTCATAGTCAAATGATCTGTCATCGACCAGATCAGTATGATCAAAAGCGATCCCGAACTCCGCCAGTGACATGGCGCAGCTGGTGATCCCTATCGACATTTCAAGGCTGTCATACGGCATTCCTGTTATGTAAAGGAGCTCATCTCCCGGAAGAAGGATAGACGAAAGTGCCAGATAGATCGCATGGGTCCCGCAAGTTATCTGTGGTCTTACCAGCGCGTCCTCACAGTGGAATATGTCTGCATATACCTGTTCCAGCCTGTCTCTTCCCGATTCACTGTATCCGTATCCTGTGCCGGAGTTAAAATGTTGCTCGGCTATCCTGTTTTTCCTGAATGCATTCAGCACTTTATACTGGTTTGCTTCAGATATGTCGTCTATTTTCCTGAATACAGGCGCAAGCTCCTCTTCAGCTTCTTTGGCTGCATCCAGCAATTCCCTGCTGAATTCCGGATAATCAAACATTGATAATGCCTTTCTCTTTGAGTATTTCTGTCATGCGGTCAAGCATCTTGTCCTGACCTGAGTAATCTTCATATTTAAGCCATATGGCGTCTTTTTCGCGTTTGAACCATGTGTTCTGGCGCTTTGCAAAATGCCTGGTATTTATCTTCAGATCATATACAGCTTCTTCCAGTGTCTTCTCACCCTGCAGATATGGAACGATCTCTTTGTAACCGATCCCCTGCATGGCGGCACTGTCAGGTGAAATGCCGCTGTCCAGCAGGCCTTTTACTTCATCCAGCAGCCCGCTTTCGATCATGATGTCAACCCTTTTATTTATGCGGTCATATATCGTCTTCCTGTCCCTGTTAAGGATAAAGTACGCGCTGTTATAAGGAGACTGCCGCATGCTCTGTACAGCATTATGTTCAGAGATCTTTTCACCGTTTGAGTTCAGGTATTCAAGAGCTCTGATGGTCCTCTTTAGATTGTTTGGATGGATGGCTTCCGCCGATGCGGGGTCTGCCTCCTTCAGCATATTGTGGACGAACATATTGCCATGCTCGGCTGCCAGGGCTTCAAGCTCTTTTCTGTATCTGCCGTCGGGATCTTCCGTGCTGAATTCGATATCGTAAAGGACTGCCTGGATATAGAATCCTGTGCCTCCTGTAAGTATGGGTATGCTGCCGTTTGCATATATCTTATCCATGGCCTCGCAGGCAAGACGCTTAAATTCATATACGTTGAACTCCTGATCCGGATCGAGAATGTTTATCAGATGATGAGGAATGCCATCCATTTCCCCGGGAGTGATCTTGGCTGTTCCTATGTTGAATCCTTTATAGACCTGCATGGAATCACCGCTTATTATCTCTCCCGAGATACGCTTCGCCAGGCCTACGGCAAGATCGCTCTTGCCTACTCCTGTGGCTCCGCCTATTATCACAAGTGGTCTGCCTTTCATCATATGATCCTCTTGAATTTCTTTTCCATCTCGTATCTGGACATGGTTATGATGGTCGGTCTGCCGTGAGGACAGTTGTAGGGATTATCCAGAGTGAGCAGTTCATCAATAAGCTTATCCGCCTCTTCAAACGAAATCCTGTTCCCGCCCTTGACGGATGCTTTGCAGGCTGCGGTCGCTATCCTGTCAGTGAGCATGTCCGGATCAGATACATAAGGACTCTCTGACAGTTCATCCAGGAAACTGATGAACAGGTCTGCGCTGTTGATACCGTACAATTCCGACGGCACTGCTGTCAGTATGTAATCCTTACCTCCGAAATGTTCGATCCCGAACCCCAGATGTGTAAATCTTTCAAGATACCTGATAAGGCAGTCTTCCTCTTTTGCTGAAAGCGTCACAATAATGCCCGGGGAAATGAGCTGTGAGGTCAGTTCTCCTTCATGTATCCTTTTCATGAACCTTTCATAGTTCACTTTTTCATGCGCGGCATGCTGATCTATGATGAACATCCTGTCATCATATTCAACGATCCAGTAGGTATCAAATACCTCTCCGATCAGCTTATGTTCTTTCCTGGATACCGGATCCAGGAATCCTCTGTCAAAGAAGCTCTGCTGTTCAAATGATGATGTCTCTTTTGCCGCAGATATCTCCGGAGAAGAAGTTCCGTATCCGTGTTCTTCCATTAAGACATGAGCCAGGGATTCTCTCCTGACTTCCTCAAAAGGCTCAGGTACAGGCTCTACAGGAACAGGTTTTTCTTCCCTGGGCTTAACGGCAGCTGTATCCTGCAGCGTTTCAACGGTAAATACCGGTATACTCTCCCTGTGTGTTATCCTTTCATGCACACAGAGCCTTAAGCATTCGTAAACAGCTTCATTATCAGAAAACCTGATCTCAAGTTTTGTGGGATGCACATTTACATCCATAAGTTCAGGCTCGATACTTATATTGACGCAGGTAAAAGGATAAGCTCCTTTCATCTGGTAGCCTTTGTATGCATTCTCCACGGCAGCGGAAAGGATCCGGTCCTTAACATATCTTCCGTTGACGAAAAAGTTTTCGTATGATCTGTTTGAGCGCTGTATCTCGGGTTTGCCGATGTATCCGGATATTGACAGCAGATCAGTTGAAAATGAAACCTCCAGCAGGTTTGAGGCAAGCTCTTTTCCATATACCGCGTAGATAACATCTTTTAGGGAGCCGTTTCCTGAGGTATTCAACCTCAGTGACCCGTTGTTCGTGAACTTGACCGCGATCTCAGGATGTGAGAGTGCGATCTTTTCAACTGCTTCTGTGACAGAATTGCCTTCAGTCTGGGCTGAAGAAAGGAACTTGAGCCTGGCCGGAACATTTGCAAACAGATCCCTGATGATAAGAGTCGTCCCTTCGGGAAGGCCTGCCTCCTCCAGCGAGATCTCTTCGCCGTAACGGACTTTATAGATGGTTCCGGATATGCAGTCAGCTGTCTTGGTGCATATTTCAAGATCCGAAACAGCCGCTATGCTTGATAAAGCCTCGCCCCTGAATCCGAGTGTTGTTATGAATGACAGGTCGTCTGACGTTCTGATCTTGCTCGTTGCATGACGCAAAAAAGCGGTCCTTACCTGATCTTCGGGTATGCCGCATCCGTTATCGGTTATCCTTATCAGACTCTTTCCGCCGTCACGTATCTCCACTGAAATGGCTTTGGCTCCGGAGTCGATCGAATTCTCCATTAATTCCTTGACAACATTTGCGGGACGTTCGACGACCTCCCCGGCAGCTATCTTATCAATTGTTGCCTTGTCAAGAATCCTGATCTCCATTTCAACCTCATTTCAAAAGGCACTTCCCTCTGTTCAGAAAGTGCCTTCCTGTAGTTCTTCCTAAAGTTCCTTTCCTGTGAGCATCCTATAGCCCTGCAGGTACTTTTCTATCGTCTTATCCACTATCTCCTGCGGAAGTGTCCAGTTGTGGCCTTCATTGCTCTTAAGCCAGTCTCTGGCGAACTGTTTGTCGAAAGAAGGCTGGCCATGTCCGGCTTCATATCCCTCAAGCGGCCAGAAACGTGAGCTGTCCGGAGTAAGGATCTCATCGCCGAGCACAAGCTCTCCGTTTTCATCAAGGCCGAACTCGAGCTTTGTATCTGCGATTATTATGCCTTTTGAAAGAGCGTACTCTGCGCACTTTTTGTATATCGCGATCGTGGTATCCCTTAGTTTTTCGGCATATTCCTTACCTTTTCCGGGGAAATAACGCTCTAAATGATCTATGCTCTTTTCAAATGAGATGTTCTCGTCATGATCGCCTAATTCAGCTTTTGTTGAAGGAGTATAGATCGGTTCCGGGAGCTTTTCTGATTCTTTTAATCCTTCAGGAAGCCTTATCCCGCAGACTGTGCCGTCCTTCTGGTATGATGCCCACCCAGAGCCTGTGATATAGCCTCTTACGATGCATTCCACAGGAAGCATCTCAAGCTTTCTGACAAGCATGCTGTTTCCGTCAAACCTTGGCTGTCTGAAAAATTCAGGCATGTCATTGATATCAGTGGATACCATGTGGTTCGGGATAATGTCGCTGGTCATGTCAAACCAGAATTTGGACATTTGCGTAAGTACAGCGCCTTTTTTTGTGACCTGATTGTTCAGGATCACGTCAAAACAGCTTATCCTGTCGGTAGCGACCATTATCAGATTGTCACCTATGTCATATATCTCTCTGACTTTGCCTTCTTTTACGGGTTTATACTCTTTCATGTTTCCCTCCGGATCAAAATAGATTTTATGATTTTATCAATTATGTTTCTTATATTCAAGATAATTAATGGAAAGTGTGGCGAATCCGCTTACATTTTCAGCGAACTTTCCGGCTATGGCCGATACCGGGTCAACATATCTTTCTTTCAGGTTGTCGAAGATCGATGAACCGAGATCTGACAGGGTTGAAGTGATCGTGCTCCTGTCTTTTTTGTCCAGTTTTCTGTATGCATTCATGACAGAGACCAGATTCTTAACATCAAACAATTCTTCCACGGACCTGATCCCGTTTTTCTCAGCCAGGCCGAATACTATGCGTATGAATGTCCTTTTCTCAGAAAATGTAAGCCCTGATATCCATTGATCCAGGCTGGCCAGCCCTATCTCGCCGGTCTTTGAGAGGCTTTTTTCCCGGATGAGGCCGTGCGGGCCGACCTCCCATGAATCCATCAGATGCTGTTTTGCACCGCCTTTTTCATAGCTGTGGATAACGCTGTAGCCTTCTTTATGAACCAGAAGAATGCCTATCAGTGAATCCTGCGGTACAAATGTATGTATCTTTGGCATCATGCTGCGGAACTTATCATTCCCTGCAAGGACCTCATTAAACCCCGGTCCGTCAAAGCTGTATACTGCGTTTATCCTTTTTTTAAGCTGTTCTGTGGAAAATACCGCGCTGTATGTTGCAAGGTTGCCTCCTTTGGAATGGCCGCCTGTGATGATCATGCCTTTATACTTTGCCGCGGCATTTTTTAAGTATTGTACTGCCCTGAGCTGCGCAGGCACATGTTCTTCATATGAAAGAGCCATGTTTTCCTTCCAGCCCGCGATAGTGGAATCAGTTCCCCTGAATGCGACGAATATCTGTTTTTTTGAATAAATGAACGTGACTGCGGAGAACTGCATTGCGAAGCCGTGATTTATCTCATTTACCGGATCGAGCACCTGGATCTGTGAATATCTGATGCTGTCTGCGGCAAGATCCGCCAGTTCAGCCTGATACGGCCTGGTCGCGAATGTACCCTTTTTCCAGTCAAGCAGAGGGACCATTCTCGCAAGCGTTGTATCCCCTGCAGAAAACTCCTCATCCGGAATGCAGTCCCACGGGAAATAGGCCATTTCACTGAGCAGCATGGCATCAGCCTCATTGAATGGGTCCTTGTCAAAACTCAGATCACCGCGCCATTTTATGTAATCCAAAAGTATAGCCATGGATACAGACCTCCTTATATATGTATATATTAAATCTAATAATTTAATGCGTCCATAATTTTATGTGGACTTGAAGCCGTTTTTGAAGTAATATATGCGGGAATATGTTAAGCACTATGAATGAAAAGGAACAGTATGGAATGAAAGATACGATGCTGCTATTTGATCTGGACGGAACATTATGGGATTCTTCTGCTGAAGTTGCATATACATGGAATCAGGTACTTCAAAAAAGGCTTCCCGGCTGCAGGCTTCTTACCGCCCGGGACATTCAGTCCGTCATGGGAAAGACCATGAATGAAATAGCCGATACACTGTTCCCCGATCTGGATCCTGAAAAACGCACACCGGTATTTGATGAATGCCAGGGCTATGAGAATGG
>JAZOAJ010000017.1:0-4203 GCA_045595385.1 Lachnospiraceae bacterium
ATGGACAGTTCCCGTTGTGGAAAAATTCCATGACGCAATCTGGATCTCTTTTATCATGGGAGCCATTTCATTTGTCCTTGAGCTGATCATCGCCATTCCTTTAGGCATTATCTCCGCTACAAAGCAGTACAGTAAAACAGACTATACCATCACGATAGTCGCGCTAACGTGTTATTCGTTGCCGACGTTCTTCTTTGCGTCGCTGCTGAAGCTTGTTTTTTCAGTCAAGCTCCGCTGGTTTGACCTTGGAGGACTGATAGGACGAAACTTTGACCATTTAACAACGTGGGGGCAGTTCTGGGACCGTGCGGCGCATCTTGTGCTGCCGATATTTACGTTGGTCGTTATAAGCATAGGATCGCTGATGCGTTATACACGAACAAACATGCTGGAAGTGCTTAATGCGGATTACATACGGACAGCCCGCGCCAAGGGACTGTCTGAGCGGAGGGTCATTTATCATCATGCCTTCCGCAATACACTTATTCCGATCGTAACCATAGTCGGAGGATCACTTCCGGGACTGTTTTCAGGAGCTCTGATCACAGAGACACTTTATTCCATTCCCGGAATAGGCTATGTTTCCTATCAGTCCATGGTAGCCGGTGACATACCGTTCTCAATGTTCTATCTGGTATTTCTGGCCATCCTGACATTGCTCGGAAATCTGATCTCAGACATATTGTATGCTGTTGTGGACCCGCGTGTCCGCATAGCGTAGGAAAGGGGGCATTGACATGAGTGAAGAAAACAAAAACTTAAATACCCCCGACAATAACGAGAACTCACAGGAATTCTCCCTTAACGATGACCGCCGTGTCAAAACTCTTTCTCCGGGAAGACTGGTAGCAAAGAGATTCTTCAGAAACCGTGTCGCGGTTACCGGTCTTATCATCCTGGCTTTCATGTTCGTATTTTCTTTCATAGGCGGCTGGATCACACCTTATGCTGAAGATCAGCTGTTCTACCGTGAAGACGAGCAGAATAAACAGTATGCAGGCGTTACTGAGAATACTGAACTCAGGTATGTAGTTGCTGAGGGTGAGAGCTTTCCTGCTCTTGCTCAGGCACAGTTCTATCTTGCACAGAAGAGCGGCGAGGAAGAGTTCAGTGCAATGGGCAAAAATTACTCCTATAAAGAGGAAGGAGAGAACTTCTATTCTCTTTACAGCAAGGACGGCAAAATACCGGTCCTGATAGCATTTGCCTCACAGACCATTGTCAGTTCAAGTACCGGAAATGAAAAGGTCCCGTTTGATCTTCAGTATGAGCTGCTTCACTGCTTGAACGCAAATGAAAAGTCTTTTGAACTCGACGGAGTTAAATACGAAGTCGATGAGGACGGAGTATTGACAAAGGACGGCGAGGAGATAGCATATGCAAGCCAGTATGTCGTACAGGCTATAATGGGTGATGTCTATCTGACCCGTTCATTCAAAGAGGAGCTCATTGAAGCGATCGGTAACGGAGAGACCGAGTTTGTATTTACAGACGAAGATGGCACTACAGCAGAGTACACGATAACTTACAACGCTGCTACCAAGGCTTACTCGGTACTGCAGACGGTTTCAACCCGTGTATTTGACACATATTCACCGCCTAGCGGAGCACACTGGCTCGGAACAGACAGGAACGGAATGGACATGCTCACCCGTCTTATGTACGGAGGCAGGGTATCGCTCTATATCGGTTTCATCGTTGTTATAATCGAGTCCGTCATCGGTGTCATACTTGGCGGTATCTCAGGTTATTTCGGCGGATGGGTCGACAACCTGATCATGCGTATAGTTGACATATTCTACTGCATTCCTTCCATGCCGATCATAATCATCCTCGGCGCGGCAATGGATGCAATGAGAATGGATCCCCAGCTCAGAATGGTCTGGCTCATGCTTATCCTCGGATTCCTCGGATGGGCGGGAATTGCCCGTCTGGTCAGAGGCCAGATCCTTTCCTTAAGAGAACAGGAGTTCATGACTGCTACGGAAGCAACAGGCATCAGAGTTTCAAGACGTATATTCAAGCACCTGATACCAAACGTCATCCCGCAGCTCATAGTTACAATGACAATGAGCCTTGGTTCTACAATTCTTATCGAGGCTACACTGTCATTCCTCGGACTTGGTGTTAAGTTCCCGTTTGCATCATGGGGCAATATCATCAACGACGTAAATGACACACACGTACTTACAAATTACTGGTTCATATGGATCCCCGCAGGTATCTGCCTGGTTGCAACCGTTCTTGCATTCAACCTGGTCGGTGACGGTTTAAGGGATGCATTTGATCCTAAGATGAAGCGTTAAAGGGGGGAGTTTTCATGGCAAAAAAGAAAAAAGCTGAAGGCTACCTCAGCGCTAAAGAAGCAAGAGCTATCTCCAGATCAAACAAGAAGATCACAAATGAACTGGAGAAAAAGAGAAAAAGAAAGAACGTGCATGAGTCAGAGTATCTGACCACGATGCGCAATCCTGCAAATGCTGTTGAATTCGATGACCTGCATACATATTTCTTTACTGATGCGGGAACAGTTAAGAGTGTCGACGGAGTTACATTTGACGTTCCTATCGGAAAGACCGTAGGCGTCGTTGGCGAGTCAGGCTGTGGAAAATCAGTTACCAGTCTTTCACTCATGCAGCTGCTCCAGCGTCCTCAGGGCCAGATCGTATCGGGCGAGATAAGGCTGAACCTTGGTGACAAAGCTTATGAGATATCCCAGGTTCCTCAGGAAGCCATGCAGCACATCAGGGGAAATGTTGTATCAATGATCTTCCAGGAGCCCATGACAAGCCTTAATCCGGTCTTCAAGATCGGTGCACAGCTTGATGAAGTCATAGAGCTTCATGACGGAGAAGGCAAGAGCAAGGAAGAGATCAAGAGACGTTCAATAGAAGCTCTTGAGATGGTCGGTATCGCAAACAGCGAAGGCGTTTACAAGATGTATCCCCACGAGCTTTCAGGCGGAATGAGACAGCGTGTCATGATCGCAATGGCACTTGCGTGCAACCCCAGGATCATCATTGCCGATGAGCCTACAACGGCTCTTGATGTTACAATTCAGGCACAGATACTTGACCTGTTGCGAAACCTTAAGGACAAGATCAATTCCTCGATCATGCTCATAACTCATGACCTTGGTGTCATTGCTGAGATGGCGGATTACGTAGTTGTAATGTACGCCGGCAGGATAGTCGAGAAAGGTACTGCTGAGGACATATTCTATCATCCGAGCCATCCTTATACCATCGGCCTTATGGCATCCAAGCCGGTTGTAGGCAGGGAAGTTGATGAACTTTACTCAATCCCGGGCAAGGTTCCGAATCCCGTAAACATGCCGGATTACTGCTATTTCAGAGACCGCTGCGAGATGAGGCTTGGCTGCTGTGACGGCGAATACCCGTGTGAGATCAGCCTGTCTGAAACTCATAAGGTAAGCTGCTACAGATATTATGAAGAGCATAAGGCTGAAGCAGAAGAGATCAAGGCACCTGTTCTTGTTAATATTAGCGAAGGAGGTGACGGAGAGTGAGCAGTCTTAATGGTAATTGGACAAACAGAGGCAAGGCACCCGAAACCCCTGAAGAACAGATCAATGCATTGGAAAATGATTTTAAGCAGGAGATGAAAAAAGCCGGATCAGGCCAGACAGAACCTGTGAAGACAGAGTCCAGGGAACCGTTGGTATATGATGATAAGTATATCCTCCAGGTACGCGACCTGAAGAAGTATTTCCCTATCAAGGGCGGATTCTTCAACAGAGTTGTCGGCCAGGTAAAGGCAGTTGACGGCGTTACCTTTAATCTTAAAAGAGGTACAACGATGGGTCTCGTTGGAGAGTCAGGCTGCGGTAAGACGACAGCAGGACGTACCATCCTCAGGCTTAATGATAATAAAACCGGGGGAGATGTTCTGTTTAATGGACAAGAGGTTTATGACCTGAGCAAAAAGGAACTCAGAGATGCGCGTACCCAGATGCAGATCATTTTCCAGGATCCGTTTTCAAGCCTTTCACCCAGGCTCCCTGTTGGCGAGATCATCGGTGAGGCTGTAAGGGAGCACAACCTGGTATCAAGATCTGAGTTCAATGACTATGTTGACAAGGTCATGGATGACTGCGGTCTTCAGCCTTTCCACAAAGACAGATATCCGCATGAGTTCTCCGGCGGACAGAGGCAGAGGATATGCATAGCCCGCGCACTTGCC
>JAZOAJ010000018.1:0-4383 GCA_045595385.1 Lachnospiraceae bacterium
TGATGTAGCCGTGATCGGCGGCGGTCCCGGAGGATATGTGGCAGCCATAAAGGCTGCCCAGGCAGGACTTAAGACAGTTATTGTTGAAAAGGAAAACTTCGGCGGAACATGCCTTAACGTAGGTTGTATCCCGACCAAGGCCCTGGTTAAGTCAGTTCAGGTCCTTGAGTCTGCAAAGAAAGCTGCCGAGTTTGGTATTGAAGGCATCGATCCCAAGGCCATAAAGGTTTCCATGGAGAAACTCCAGGCACGCAAAAATGCCGTGGTAAATCAGCTCGTGGGAGGCGTAAATGCGCTGCTCCGTGCTAACAAGGCCGCAGTCGTGGAAGGCACAGCCAGCCTTGTTGATACGCATACCATAACTGTAAACGGTAAAAAGAAGATCACAGCTGAGAACATAATACTGGCCACCGGTTCCGAAAGCGTAATGCCCGGATTCATCCAGTATGAAGGCGATACAAATATCATTACAAGTACCGAAGGACTGTCTCTTTCAGAGATCCCGGAGAGCATGACCATCATCGGCGGCGGAGTCATTGGTGTTGAGTTCGCATATGTATATGCAAGTCTCGGAACAAAGGTCACCATCGTTGAGCTGATGAAGACGATCCTTCCCATGGTTGATGAAGAGATAGCAAAGCTCGCGACAAAGACTCTGCAGAAGATCGGCGTTACATTCCATACAGGATGCGGCGTTAAGAAGATCTCCGGCAGCAAAGTCATCTTCGATGAAAACGGCAAGGACAATTTCGTTGAGTCACAGTATACCCTGATGGCAGTCGGCCGTGCTCCTTATACAAAAGGACTGAATGCGGAAGGCGTAGGCATTGAGTTTGACCGCAGGGCGGTCAAAGTTGACAGCCACATGCGTACAAATATCCCGAATATCTATGCGATCGGCGACCTGAACGGTAAGAGCATGCTCGCTCATACCGCCAGCCGTGAAGCAGAGATAGCTGTGGAGAATATCCTTGGCAGGCCTGAAGTGATGAGTTATGACACCATACCTTCATGTATCTACATGGAGCCTGAGATCGCAGCTGTCGGACTTACAGAACAGCAGGCAAAGGAAAAGTACGGAGAGATCAAAGTAGGCAGGTTCCCCATGTCCGCAAACGGAAAATCTCTTATCGAGGGAGACAGGAGCGGCATGATGAAGGTCATCCTGGATGCTGAGTACAACCAGATCCTCGGTGTTCACATGTTTGCAGTTCATGCTACAGACATGATCGCAGAGATAGTAGCAGCAATGAATCTTGAGGCCACTGCCGAAGAGATCATCGCGAGCGTTCATCCTCATCCGACAGTTTCCGAAGCTGTCGGCGAGGCTTTCATGGCAGCCTACGATAAAGCGATCCATTCACTTTAAAGGAATTGTAAAACGTTAGAAATTTGGAGGAAGATACAAATGCTGACAAATGAAAAACGCAGAGAACTTCAGATCCTGGCGCTGAAGATCCGTATTGCGGCAATTACAGCCCTCAGGAACAGAGGCTTTGGACATATCGGCGGATCACTCAGTATGATCGATGCTCTGGCGGTTCTCTACGGAGAAGTAATGAATGTTGATCCTAAAGATCCGAAGAAAGAAGACAGGGATAAATTCGTATGCTCAAAGGGACATTCAGGCCCCGGCGTATACGGAACTCTGGCAGTCATGGGATATTTCCCTTATGAGGAACTTAAGACCATGAACCGTCCCGGAACACATCTGCCCAGCCACTGCGACCGCAATCTTACTACCGGGATCGACATGTCCACAGGTTCCCTAGGACAGGGCACATCCCTTGCAGTAGGAATGGCTCTCGGCGACAAGCTTAAAGGCCTTGACTGCAAGACTTATCTGATGGTCGGTGACGGAGAAGCCGACGAAGGACAGGTATGGGAAGCTGCAATGTTCACCGCGGCCAAGAAGATCACAAATCTTGTATGGATGATCGACAACAACAAGAGGCAGCTGGACGGCACCATCGAGCACGTGCTTGATACTCTCGACCTCAGAGCTAAGTTCGAAGCATTCGGATTTGACGCTGTACGTATCGACGGCAATGATATCGATCAGGTATATGACGCTCTTACCAGCCCCATCGGTGACAAGCCTAAGTGCATCATCCTGGATACCATTAAGGGTAAAGGCATTAAGGAAGTAGAAGAAGATCCGGGCAATCATTCAATGGATAAGCCGGACGAAGTATGGGCACGTTGGCAGAAAGGTCTTGAAGACGAGCTCGAAGCACTTGAGAAGGAGGCAGAATAATGAAGGTCATTTATAATGGTGAAAAGGACCGTAATTTTAAAGAGGTTCTTGGTGAGTTCATTCCGTCTCTGGCTGAGAATGATGACAAGATCGTTTATCTGGATTCAGACCTTGCAAACTGCATCGGCATGGGTAAGTTCATAACAGAACATCCGGACAGAGGATTTGACTGCGGTATCGCTGAAGCTAACATGATCGGTATCGCTTCAGGCCTTTCAAGCGCAGGTTTCAAGCCCATAGTCCATACATTCGGACCGTTCGCTTCAAGAAGATGCTTTGACCAGGTATTCCTTTCAGCAGGTTATGCAGGAAATTCTGTTACAGTCATCGGAACAGACGCAGGTGTATGCGCAGCAATGAACGGCGGAACACACATGCCTTTTGAAGACGCTGCACTCTATAGGGTCATCCCTAATGCGCACATTTTCGACATAGCTGATACTGTTCAGTTAAAGAGCGTTCTTAAGCAGTGCGTGGACATCCCCGGAGTAAAATACCTGAGGATGGGACGCAAGCAGAACTTCAAGATGTATGAAGAAGGTTCTGAGTTTACTCCCGGTAAGGGCGTTGTAGTCTGCGAATACGGCACTGATGCCGCCATCTTCGCTGCAGGCATAATGGTCGCCAAAGCGATCGACGCTGCAAATAAGCTTAAAGAAGAAGGTATAAATGTAACAGTTGTTGACCTGTTCACATGGAAACCTCTGGACGAAGAACTCATAGTCAGCCTCGCAAAGAGCTGCGGTGCTGTTGTTACAGCAGAAAACCACAACAGAGTAAACGGAATGTTCAGTGCAGTAACCGATGTTCTTGCACTTGAATGCCCGGTACCTGCAGCCGCTGTCGGTGTTGAGGACAGATATGGCCAGGTAGGACCTCAGGACTTCCTTGAGGAAGAGTATGGTCTTACAACAGAAAACATCATCGAAAAGGTGAAGGCTGTCATAGCAAGAAAATAAGTTAAAAGTATCTGAATATTATAGCTGCGTTAGGGGGTGGTTTGCCCCATAACGCAGCTATTTTTATCGTTATTTCATCAAAACCTTGGTGCTATGGGGTGATTTAGATTGAGAAATAGCCGTTATGGGGCAAAAACTACCCCATAACGGCATGTTTATGGCTGGATTGTATTAGAAATCCCAGTGCTATGGGGCGTTTTGCTCCATAGCGCCAGGCTTATCAGGATACACAAATTGCAGATCAGAAATGTCCGTTCGGATTGTTGCACTCCATGCCGTCGATACGCATGGTGCAGTCCCAGTGCTCGGCAAGCATTCCGCCCTCAAGCCTGTACAGGTCAAAGACTTTTACTTCAGCGCCGTTTTCAAAAGTGCATTTGAAAAAGATACATACAAGGTCATCTTCCGCGATCACCTTTATGATGTCAGCATGCGGTTTCATGGCGAGAAAGCCTTTGAAAAACTCTATGAAGCCGGCTTTGCCGTCAGCCACCTCGGGTGAATGCTGGCGGTAATCATCTCTCATGTATGAGTCAAGCTCGGAAAGGTCCCAGTTATTGAAGACCTTTTCATAGAATTCAAGGATGATCTCCTTATTGCTCTTCATGTCATAATCTCCTTTTTATAAGACTATATGATAGATCTCAGTAAAACAGGGCCTGTCATTTCTTATGCACATGGAAAGGATGTGTCCGCTCCAAAGCACCTTCTGGAAGCACAGCACCTCCGGATCCGAGCATTTAACAGAGGATTTTTCATTGGTGTCTCCTTCATTAAAGGAAAATGAAAAAGCCTTAAGGTCGGTATCTACGCCGGATCCTGTCATTTTTACATAGGCTTCCTTAAGAGTCCAGAAGCGGTAAAACCACTCATCACGAAGCGCGGGAGTGGAACCTTGCATGTCAAGAAACTCCTTTTCGGAAGGGGTCAGTGCCTTTCCGATCAGGACTTCTGCAAAATAATCCGGAAGTTCCGCATCAATGCCGATGGGCTTGTCATGAAATGCGCATGCGACAAGGCCGGGGCAGTGGGTTATGTTAAAGTATATTTCAGGATGATCCGGCAGAGCGGGTTTACCGGTGGCATCCATCAGAAGCAGCGACTCCAGGCTCTCCGGAGACATGGACAGGCTGTACAGTTTGCCAAGTCCCAGAGAAAGAAGCTTTC
>JAZOAJ010000019.1:0-2783 GCA_045595385.1 Lachnospiraceae bacterium
GCCATGAGCCTGTGCGACATCTGCTCCTGGGCACCGCCTGTAAAGATACATCCGAAAAAGGATGATCTGGAGGATACAGAAAACATTGCCCTCATAAGCAAGGCCAATGCCTGCTACACCATGCTCTGCGACGGCGCCGGCGGCTGTTATTACGGACAGATGATGGGCGTACACATGTGGAAGCTCATAGATTACCTCAATGCCGCCGAAGGCTGGCAGCATGACGGAGACCATTACATGGAGATTGGCGAGCGCATTCAGACCCTGCGCCAGATGTTCAACATTAAACAGGGTATAGACCCCGCGGCCATTTCACTGCCAAAGCGCATGGCCGGGGACCCTCCTCTTCCCGGAGGACCGCTGAAGGGAATACGCCTGAACAACCGCGCCCAGGTCAGTGCCCATTGGAAGGCTTTCGGATGGGATGAAAACAGCGGCGCGCCCCTGCCTGAAAGTATAGAGCGGCTGGGTATAAATGAGCTGCTCGAATTGGAGGAGACATGAAAAAACAGCCGGTATTTGATTATGCAAATTGCGTAAGCTGCGGTATATGCGCCCAGGCTTGTCCTTTCTCCGCCCTTGGGATGCAGAAGGAAGGAAGATCAGGCAAATACCGCAACGTTTTTCCGGAACTTGTGCGAGAAACATGCACCGGCTGCGGAACCTGCGCCAGGGCATGCCCCATGGAAGTGATAGTCATGGAGGACCTTGAGAAATGAAGATCCGCGTTAAGGTGTTTCCTCTTCACGGAAGTGACATCAGCGCTCTTGACGAGCGTTCCTGGACGGAAATGGAAGAAGGGAGCACAGTCAGAGACGTGCTCAAACTGATAAATGTAAGTCCCCTTAAGGCAAAACTGTTCCTGGTGAGCGTCAACGGGGAACGCGCCGCTCTTTCCCGCACGCTCAAAGACGGAGACGTGGTCGGATTTTTCATGCCTGTTTCAGGAGGATGATCTTAAAAAACAATCGGTCATCCTTCTTCTTTCAGTTCCGGGAAATAGCTGATCAGGTCTCCATATATTTCAGAAAAATCCACGTGGAACCGGCCATTGCTTATCGCGACCGGAATATCATCGGTAATACTGTATATTTTGATCAGATCTTCCTGCGTAAATACATATACTATGACCTGCTTTTTATGAAGGTCTATCATCCAGTATTCCTTTACACCGGCCATCGCGTATTTTGCGCCCTTTATGATAAGGTCCTTCCGTCTGGATGAAGGGGAGATCACTTCAACTATAAAGTCCGGTGCGCCGAAATATCTCCCGTTCATGAAGCCTGTCGGATCGCATGTCCCGAACACGTCCGGCTGAACTACCGTACTGTCATCCTTATCGATCTGCACATCAAGAGGAGATATAAAAGGCCGGCAGGGAGATCCCTGTTCTTTGGATTGGTTAAGAAGAGTACTGTAAATTTCGCCAGCCAGGAACTGATGATATCCCGTAGGAGCTGCCATGTCATAAAAGACTCCGTCTATCAGCTCAACCCTGCGTTCCTGAGGCAGAGCAAGATAATCCTCCAGAGTGAACTCGCCCTGCTTTTTCCCGGGTATGCCGTAATCATTTTCCGGAGCGGCCTTGTACGTGACCGCCTCTTTTACAACCGGTGCTTCCTGCGCCGGGATATCGGCATATGAATACTTTTTTGAGGAAGGCATGAGTGCTGCCTCAAGCGCGCGGAGCGTCTCATACCTTGGAGACGATGTGGCGGAGCTGAACACCTTCTGTATGGTAGAAAGCGGCACTCCGGAAAGTTCTGAAACATGCTTATATGTATAGCCGGCCTCTTTGATCCTGGCTTTCATTTCATCTATGGTCAAATAAATGCACCTCCTGTTCGAGATGCATTTATCATACCACGATCATTCCGATAATGGAAGTCGGAATTCAATTGGAAACAATTTGGAAACTCTGTCACCTTTCGCCAAATACTTCTTTTGTCAGCTCCTTTACTCCGTCTGTAAATATCTTGTTGGAGTCGCAGGGATATGCCTCCCCGAAATGCTGGAATGTCTTGTGCGTATTGCTGTCTGTGTCCTGTATGTAGCCGACACGATTCCCGTGTCCGCCGCAGTTTGTTATCAGCATTACTTTTCTAAAAGGACTTGCACCCTTTACATGCATGCCCAGTCTAGCGTACAGTTCGGCTGCTGCCGTAATGATCGCGGTGTCGCCTATCACGAACATCTGGGTTTCACAGGCTTCGTATGTGTTCGTCGGTATGTAATCATCTATATGCCTTCCGACTATCCTGCCATCCTCGACCATTTCCGGGGCGATCTTTTCCACAACAGCCACATTATTCTGCGAAAGAGAGATATTGAGCCAGAAGTTTGTATTTTCCGGGGCTTTCTGCTGCGGGATGAAAACATCCGTATATGCGCTGTTCATTGCAGCAGATGACCAGTTGGCATCTGTACTTTTCAGGATCCGGTCAGCGTCATATGCATGCCGCTCGCCAATCCACTGGGAATAACTGTACTGCAGGCCGTCAGGCAGATGGTCATATGCCGAATTTATGCTGGCTTCCGTAAAGTGCTTATCGCCCTTGTAGCAGATGATGGCATTCTGGTCTCCGGCAGCTCCGCTCGTCCACATGACGACAGAGCCCAGATATTTCTTTTCAAGATAGTGTCAGGTGAATCCCGGAAAGTCCGCAGACACCTTCAGTTTGCCGTCAATGTCTCTTGCGCCGATAGTTGTGATCGCATGGCATCCGTAGTTGAGCAGGGCTGCTATCAGATTGCCTTCTGCATCAGTAAACTTAAGCACAGCC
>JAZOAJ010000020.1:0-10002 GCA_045595385.1 Lachnospiraceae bacterium
CTGTTTCCGGTAAGCGGGGCATGCTTCGCGGCGTAAGCAGCAAGACAACTTATTCAAAAATTGTATGATACTGATGGGCAGCCGAAAATACATTGAGTTTATTGAAAGACTTGCGCAGGGAGACATCCTGACCCATGACGAGTTCGCTGAACTCATAGAAAACAGAGATGACGGCCTTATGGAACATGCTGCGCAGAAAGCAGTAGAGATCCGTATGAGGGAATATGGCAGAGACATATATGTAAGAGGCCTGATCGAGTTCACCAATTACTGCAGGAATGACTGTTATTACTGCGGGATCAGGCGCAGCAACAGCTGCGTGAGCCGTTACCGACTAACTCCGGAGGAGATAATTGAGTGCTGCCGGGCAGGGCATGAACTGGGATTTCGGACCTTTGTGCTGCAGGGCGGTGAAGACCTCAGCTATAGTGATGATCGTATCTGCAGTATCATATCATCCATTAAAGCAGCTTTCCCTGACTGCGCAGTAACGCTTTCCATAGGAGAACGCCCGTATGAGAGCTATAAGGCATATTTCGATGCGGGGGCAGACAGGTATCTTCTGAGACATGAAACGGCAGGTCCGGACCATTATGCAAAACTGCATCCCGCAGAACTGTCTTTGGAAAACAGGAAAGAATGCCTGTGGAACCTTAAAAAGATAGGCTACCAGGTTGGCGCCGGATTCATGGTCGGATCCCCGTATCAGACAAGTCAGGATATTGCGGATGACATGCTTTTCCTGTATGAGCTTAAGCCGCAGATGGTGGGAATAGGACCATTCATCCCGCAGCATGATACGCCATTTGCGGATTTTAAGGCGGGCACATGGCAGGAGACATGCTTTTTATTAAGCCTGATCAGGCTGATGCTTCCCAAGGTCCTGCTTCCTTCAACAACAGCGCTTGGAACCATTCATCCCATGGGACGGGAGAAGGGGATACTGGCAGGTGCCAATGTTGTCATGCCTAATCTGTCACCTGCAAATGTCAGGGAGAAATATATGCTGTATGACAATAAGATCTGTACAGGTGATGAGGCGGCTGAATGCAGGGATTGCCTGCAGGCCAGAATGAAATCCATCGGATATGATATTGTGACTTCCAGAGGAGATTCCAGACAGGAAGGATATATTAAAAAATGAGAGGTAATTGTAATGTATGACGTAAAGTCAATGAAAGCAGAGGAGTTCATAGATGATCAGGAGATCCTTGATACTCTGAAGTATGCTGATGAAAACAGGAACAATAAAGAGCTTATCAGAGAGATCATCAAAAAGGCAAAAGAAGCCAAAGGCCTGGAACACAGGGAGGCTTCAGTACTTCTTGCATGTGAAGATGAAGATCTGAACCGGGAAATATTTGCGCTTGCTGAGCAGATCAAAAAGGATTTTTACGGCAACAGGATAGTCCTGTTTGCACCGTTGTATTTATCCAATTACTGCATTAATGGTTGTGTATACTGTCCGTATCACGGATCTAACAGACAGATCCCCAGGGTCAAGCTTACGCAGGAACAGATCCGGGCAGAAGTTATAGCTCTTCAGGACATGGGACATAAGCGTCTGGCCATCGAAGCAGGGGAAGATCCTGTAAATAACCCCATAGAATATATCCTTGAGAGCATTCATACTATCTATTCGATCAAGCATAAGAACGGAGCTATCAGGCGTGTTAACGTGAACATAGCTGCAACAACTGTGGAGAATTACCGCAAGCTTCACGATGCGGGTATCGGAACCTATATCCTGTTTCAGGAAACATATCATAAAGAATCCTATGAAAAACTCCATCCGACCGGACCTAAGCATGACTACGCCTATCATACAGAAGCCATGGACAGGGCAATGGAAGGCGGTATTGATGATGTCGGACTGGGAGTTCTTTTCGGACTCGACAAATACCGTTATGAATTTGCAGGTCTTCTGATGCATGCCGAGCATCTTGAGGCAGTTCACGGAGTCGGTCCGCACACCATATCAGTACCGAGGATCTGCCCGGCAGAAGGCATTGATAATTCCGTGTTCAACAACGCCATAGATGATGATATTTTTGCAAAACTGGTCGCATGTATCAGGATCGCAGTACCGTATACGGGCATGATCGTTTCCACCCGTGAATCACAGAAATCCCGCGAAAGGGTACTGCATCTTGGAATATCACAGATATCAGGCGGCTCGAGAACATCAGTAGGCGGATATACGGAAGAAGAACGCCCTGAAGATACAGTACAGTTTGATATTTCAGACAGAAGGACACTGGATGAAGTGATCAAGTGGCTCATGGACATGGACTACGTCCCATCATTCTGTACAGCCTGCTACCGTGAGGGCAGGACCGGCGACCGTTTCATGGCACTGTGCAAGGCAAAGCAGATACAGAACTGCTGTCTTCCGAACGCCCTTATGACACTTAAGGAGTATCTCGTCGACTACGCGTCTGAAGCAACGCGTGAAGTAGGGGAGAGGATAATAGAGGCAAACATACCGGATGTGACCAATGAAAAAGCACGGGCAGTCCTGCGGGAGAGGCTGGAGAAGATCGAACAGGGCGAACGGGATTTCAGGTTCTGATACAGCATGCCCAAAGAGGAGATAGGTTATGTCACTTAACAATACCCCATCAGGGGAGAGAGTCCATATAGCATTTTTCGGCTGCAGGAATGCCGGCAAGTCAAGTCTTGTCAATGCGTTTACCGGACAGCAGCTGGCAATAGTGTCAGATTTCATGGGCACTACGACTGATCCTGTCAGGAAAGCCATGGAACTCATTCCGCTTGGACCGGTAGTAATAATCGATACACCGGGGATCGATGATGAAGGAAGCCTGGGGCAGATGCGTGTTGAAAGAGCCAGAAGAGTCCTTGACCAGACTGATATTGCGATCCTGGTAGTAGATGTCCAAAAAGGCAGGTGCCCGGCAGACGAAGAACTGATAAAGCTTTTTTCGGAAAGGAAAATCCCATACATAATTGCTTTAAATAAGGCAGACCTGAAGGATATCATTCCGGAACCTGAAGAAAATGAGATATATGTCAGTGCCCTGACCGGTGCAAATATATGGGAACTTAAAGAAAAAGCGGCCGGTCTCATGAAAGGTTTGCCAAAAGAACTGCCCATCGCTGGAGATCTTATATCTCCCGGAGATATGGTTGTACTTATTATCCCAATAGACAAATCAGCTCCTAAAGGTAGGCTGATACTTCCGCAGCAGCAGGTAATAAGAGACATACTTGATCACGGAGCCATTCCTGTCATGTGCCGTGACAGCGAACTTAAAAAGACATTGGGCTCATTGCAACAACCACCGGCGCTTGTTATCACCGACAGCCAGGTGTTCAAGGCAGTATCAGATATTGTTCCGGAGGAGATACCGCTCACATCATTTTCGATACTGATGGCCCGCCACAAAGGGATACTCATTCCTTCAGTGCATGGAGCCAGGTTCCTCAAGGAAATAAAAGACGGGGATACCATACTGATCTCCGAAGGGTGTACGCATCACAGACAGTGTGAGGACATTGGAACAGTTAAGCTGCCTAAAATGATAAAACAGTATACCGGTGCGGATTTCAGATTCGAGACAACATCAGGAACAGAATTTCCAAATGACCTTTCCGGATACAAACTGATACTTCACTGCGGCGCATGCATGTTAAATCCGCAGGAGGCAATGAACCGTTATGCGAAGGCTTTGGAGCAGGGAATCCCCATTACCAATTACGGTATTTCCATAGCCCAGATGACCGGAATACTGGACCGGGCTGTGGCTATGATACCCATGTAATTGATTTGGTAATAATTAACAAAAAATAATTAAGTATATTATTGAGAAATTGTGCCATTTGTGGTACAATTTCTTATCTTTTAAAGATAAATTCCATTCACAATGATATAAGGAGGAATTGATATTGAGCAGACTTTTACTTCAAACTGAAAGCCGTGCTGAAGCAGTCGCCGAAATGCTGTATAAAGACATGGAGCGGCGTATTGCAGCCTCACCCCCCGGAGTCTGTCCGGTGGATCTGACTGCCGCACTGGTGAAAATGACTCAGGTCCAGACCTGCGGAAAATGCTCGCCCTGCAGGATCGGACTTGAAAAGCTCTCAGAGCTTCTTACGCTTGTGACTTCTCACAAAGCAGATCTTGAAACACTTGAAAACATTGAACTTCTTGCAAGCAATATCGCAAAGACAGCTGACTGTGCGATCGGTATAAATGCTGCGCAGACTGTTCTCAGCAGTCTTGACGGTTTCCGTGAAGATTACATTTCACACATAACTGAACACAGATGCCAGTATTCCGTTACAAAATCCATTCCGTGCATGGCAAACTGCCCTGCAAATGTCGACATTCCGGGATATATCGAGCTTACAAAGGCCGGCCGCTATGCAGATGCTGTCCGTGTTATCCGTAAGGATAATCCTTTCCCGACAGCATGTGCGCTTGTATGCGAGCACCCTTGTGAGACAAGATGCAGAAGAACTCTCCTTGACGCCCCGGTCAATATCCGCGGCATAAAGAGATCAGCTGTTGATAAGGCAGGGTTCGTACCTGCACCTGAACGCATGGCTCCGACAGGAAAGAAGGTTGCCGTTATAGGCGGCGGTCCTTCAGGATTGAGCTGCGCGTATTTCCTGCAGCTGATGGGACATGACGTCACTGTATATGAAAGACATAAAAAACTTGGCGGAATGCTCGTTTACGGTATCCCCGCTTACAGGCTCCCGAGAGAGAGGCTGCAGGAAGATATCGACTGCATCCTTTCTACAGGCGTGAAGGCTGTCATGGAGACCAGGATAGGCGACGGGGACCTGACCATGGATGTTCTCCGCAAGGAATACGATGCGGTTTACATCGCCATAGGCGCCCACCAGGATAAAAAGGTTGGCATTGAAGGTGAGGAAGCTGAAGGCGTCATGAGCGCTGTGGAGTATCTTGGTAAGATAGGAGATGATAATATCCCTGATTTCACCGGCAAAAAGGTCTGCGTCATCGGTGGCGGAAATGTTGCCATGGACTGCACCAGATCAGCCATAAGATGCGGCGCTGACGAAGTCCGTATAGTTTACAGAAGAAGAAAAGAGGACATGACTGCGCTGCGCGCCGAAGTAGACGGCGCTACAGAAGAAGGCGCGATCATGATGGATCTGCATTCTCCTGTACGCATTGAAACCGACGGGGAAGGAAAAGTAGCCGCTCTCTGGGTAAAACCGATGATGCCTAGCCTCATCAAGGGCAACCGTGTTAGCGCTTCGGATGCAGGCAAGGACGATGTACGCATACCGTGCGATATCGTACTTGTTGCTGTAGGCCAGGGCCTTGACTATTCAAGACTTGAGGCAGCAGGCCTTCCTGTTGTAAAGGGCGTCATAAAGGCGGAAACCTGGACAGCAGTTGAAGATGCTCCCGGCGTATTTGCCGGCGGTGACTGCGTGACCGGACCCAAGACCGCAATACGTGCTATCGCTGCAGGCAAGGTTGCCGCGGCAAATATTGACAATTACCTTGGCTTCAATCACAAGATAAGGCTTGATGTTGATATCCCTGAACCTGTTCTTACTGAAATGCCGTTCTGTGGAAGGATCAACATGAAAGAACGCGAGCCCGCAGAGAGAGCAAAGGATTTCAACCTTATGGAATATGCAATGTCCGATAATGAGCTGAGTCAGGAGGCATCGAGATGCCTCAGATGCGATCACTTCGGATGCGGAATCTTTAAAGGAGGGCGTGATCTGGAATGGTAAACATTAATATAAACGGAATATCCCTCCAGGTAAAAGAGGGTACAACCATACTTGAAGCTGCTGCTTCTGTGGGTATGAAGATCCCCACTTTATGTTTCATGAAGAACTGCAACGAGATCGGCGCCTGCAGGATCTGCGTTGTACAGATCGAAGGCATAGAAAGACTGCATGCTGCCTGCAATACCGTCTGTCAGGAAGGCATGGTGATCCATACTAACAATCCTATCGTACGTGAAGCAAGAAGAACAAATCTTCAGCTGTTATTATCACAGCATAAAGTTAACTGCCCCTCATGCGAGAGGAACAACAATTGCGAGCTGCAAAGGCTGTCAGCCATATATACGGTAGGCGATAAGGAACGCTACAGAACAGGTCTTCCTGTAAACGAATGGGATCAGACAGCTCCGCTTATCCGTGATGAAGACAAGTGTATCCGCTGCTACCGCTGTGTAGCTGTCTGTGAAAAGATCCAGTCACTTAATATCTGGGACATGATCGGCAGCGGACCGCATACGACAATTGGTGTAAGCGGAAACAGAGAGTTTAAGTATGCTGACTGTGCTCTTTGCGGACAGTGTATCACTCATTGTCCGTGCAACGCGCTTCATGCCCGTGATGATACAGATAAGGTCATCGGAAGAAAAGGCATGGTCAAGAGCAGAGACTCACACAAGATAACGGTAGTTCAGATCGCTCCTGCAGTACGTGCCGGATGGGGTGAAGAGTTCGGTCTTCCTCCGGAGATCGCAACAGAGAGACGTCTGGCAGCTGCTCTGCGCAGAGTCGGATTCGACTATGTGTTTGATACAAACTTTTCAGCAGACCTCACGATCATGGAAGAGGGCACAGAGTTCCTTGGACGCATGAAAGAGCCTGATAAATATAAATGGCCCATGTTTACATCATGCTGTCCGGGCTGGGTAAGATTCTTAAAGAGCCAGTACCCTGACATGGTAGACCAGCTCTCTACAGCAAAATCACCTCAGCAGATGTTCGGAGCAATAACAAAGTCATACTTTGCTTACAAGATCGGTGTTGCACCTGAAGATATATACTGCATATCTGTAATGCCGTGTACTGCAAAGAAAGCAGAGTGTGAGATCCCTAACATTAATGATGCTGCAGAAGGCGTTAAGGATGTGGATCTTTCCATCACTACACGTGAGATGTGCCGTATTTTCAAGGCTACACAGCTGGATGTAACAACTATCCCGGAAGAGGATTTCGATTCACCTCTTGGCACAGGTACCGGCGCAGCTGTCATATTCGGTGCTACAGGCGGTGTCATGGAGGCAGCACTCCGTACATGCTACTATGTCATGACAGGAGAAAATCCGAATGCGGATGAAACCTTCAAGGCAGTACGAGCTACCGGAACAGATCAGCCGTGGGTTGAGGCAGAGTACGATGTTGCCGGGATCAAAGTAAAGGCTGCTGTAGTAAGCGGACTTGGAAACACCAGAAAACTGATCCGTGCGATCCGCAAGGGCGAAGTCTTCTATCACTTCGTGGAAGTAATGGCATGTCCTGGCGGATGTGCAGGAGGAGGCGGCCAGCCTATCCACTATAATGAAGAAAGAGCAGCAGCGAGGTCCAAGGTCCTTTATGATTATGACCAGGCGAACAAGATCAGGTTCTCTCATGAAAATCCTGACGTCATCGCTCTGTATGATGATTATCTGAAAGAGCCTTGCGGACATCTCTCACACAAACTTCTTCATACTGATCATCATGGCTGGGATATGCCTGCCACACCGACACCGGATGAAGATGTGATATTTGCAAAATAAATAACCACATCTGAATGAATGGTAAATGAATGACCGCCCCTAATCTCCGCATTCTAGAGTAATAACTTTGGAAAAGCATGAGATTAGGGGCGGTCTTTTAACACCTGACTACATAGATCAGGCGCAATCTGTCAGACGAGTTTTCCTGCGCATCTGGGGTAGAGCTCAACGTCACGGATGTTGCTCATGCCCGTGAGATACATGATAAGACGCTCGAATCCGAGACCGAATCCGGCATGTCTAACCGTGCCGTAGCGGCGCAGATCCATGTAGTTCTTATAGTCCTCCATGTTAAGGCCAAGTTCATTGATCCTTGCTTCAAGGAGGTCTTTTCTTTCTTCACGCTGGCTTCCGCCGATAAGCTCACCGATCCCGGGAACGAGCATGTCAGCAGCAGCAACAGTCTTGCCATCGTCATTTGCGCGCATGTAGAAGGCCTTGATATCCTTCGGATAGTCATAGACAAATACAGGCTTTCCAAAGATCTTTTCCGTAAGATATCTCTCATGTTCAGTCTGAAGGTCACATCCCCAGAAAGCAGGATACTCAAATTCGCTGTTGTGTTTCTCAAGTATCTCAACGGCTTCAGTGTAGCTGATGCGGCCGAAGTCCGAGGTGGCGACATTTGTGAGCCTGTCCTTAAGTCCCTTGTCGATAAAACTGTTGAAGAAATTGATCTCGTCAGGGCAGTGCTCAAGAACATAGCTTACAACATATTTGACCATTGCCTCGGCAAGCTCCATGTCATCGATCAGGTCGGCAAAAGCAATCTCGGGTTCGATCATCCAGAACTCAGCCGCATGGCGGGGAGTGTTGGAATTCTCAGCACGGAAAGTGGGACCGAATGTATAGATCTTTCCGAATGCACAGGCAAATGTTTCACCTTCAAGCTGGCCTGAAACGGTAAGGTTGGTCTCGCATCCGAAGAAATCCTGTGAGAAATCCACTTCGCCTTCTTCTGTGAGAGGAGGGTTCTTGGGATCCAGAGTAGTGACCCTGAACATCTCTCCGGCGCCTTCACAGTCACTTCCTGTGATCAACGGGGTGTGGACATAAACAAATCCGTTCTCGTTAAAGAATTTATGGATGGCATAGGCAGCAGTGCTGCGTACACGGAATACGGCGTTATAAGTATTTGAACGTGCACGGAGATGAGGTATGGTGCGGAGGAACTCAAGAGTATGACGCTTCTTCTGAAGAGGATAATCTGCCTCGCATGTTCCTTCGATAGTAACCTTGTCCGCATGGATCTCGAGGGGCTGCTTTGCTGAAGGGGTGAGTACAACCTTGCCTTCAACAATTACGGAGGTGCTGACTCCGAGATTTGCAAGCTCCTTGAAATTGTCGAACTTATCAGCGTCGATGATGACCTGAAGATTGCCGAAGCAGCTTCCGTCATTGAGCTCAATAAAGCCAACAGTCTTGGACTCTCTTGCAGTCCTTACCCAGCCCATGACGGTAACGACAGTTCCGTCAGCCGGAGTTTCGCGGAATAATTTGATGATCTCAGTTCTTTCCATTTATGTAACCTTCTTTCAAGTAAGTAGCTTATCTAAGCTTAGGGAACGGCAGGAGTAAGTGAGTCTGCCGCTTGTATCTTCTGTATCCGCCTTTTCTTGCCAGTCTGGATTCTGCAAGAGGGATGCTCACAAATAAAAACATGAGAGTATTTACGAGAGCTCCAAAGAACAGATACCACTGCGACGGAATGGTGATGAGCATCATGAAATAGATGGACCACCAGAACGAAATCTCACCAAAGTAATTTGGATGTCTGCAGTTTCTCCAGAGCCCGTATCTGCAGCAGCCTGAAACATAGCCGTCAGCAAGGTCTTTCTTGAAAAGATTCATGTGATAATCGGCATATGCCTCTATTACAACAGCTCCGATCGCGGTCAGGAAGAAGATAATGCTGAACGGCGAGAAGGAGGCGTCTGTGGAAAATGCGGCAGTGACCGGGAGCATGCACAGGAACACCACGATAGTGGGGAACAGGTGCAGTCCGAAAAAGCTAATGAACAGGAAGATCAGTCCGCCGCCGGTGTTCCGCCGGATGGTTTTATATCTCCAGTCTTCGTATTTAAGGCTTTTAAAACGAAGGGCCCAGTTGACCGTGAGACGGACACCCCATGCAGTTATTGCCAGCAGAAGAAGCAGCCTTAAGAAATTAAACTTTGCGCTGAAAGTCAGTACGAATACAGTTATGACCGGTATCACGCTCCAGTACGGATCATATACAGATACGTTTGAAAAAATAGTACTGAAGATGAATACTATAAAAGTCGCTGCCAGATCCGCAACTAAAAACCTGACCCAGAACTTGCCTGTCATTGCCCTTGCGATCAGAATGCCGACCAGAATAGCGATTATATATGCGACACAAATAACGGCAAAGCTAAAAATACGGTTCTTTTTAAGCTTTTTCTTGCCTATGTAAAACTCCTTTTGCGAAAAAACTAACGAATAT
>JAZOAJ010000021.1:0-6063 GCA_045595385.1 Lachnospiraceae bacterium
TGATGAACATAGTTACCATTTTCCTGGGGCTGTCTGTAGGAGCGACAGCAACCGGTGCCACATTCCTGAACCCGAAGACGTGGCTCATTCTCGCAATGGGTATTGTGGCATTCTCATTCGGAACCGCAGGCGGCGTATTGCTTGCCAAGTTTATGAACCTCTTCCTGAAAGAGAAGATCAACCCGCTTATCGGTTCAGCCGGTGTTTCCGCAGTGCCGATGGCAGCGCGTGTCAGCCAGAAAGTCGGGCAGCAGTACAATCCCGGCAACTTCCTGCTGATGCATGCAATGGGTCCGAACGTGGCCGGAGTCATAGGCTCGGCAATAGCAGCCGGAGTGCTTATTTCACTCTTCGGCTGATAGGAGGAACATATGGAATTCTTATCAGATAAACCATTATTGATAACAGACACTATCCTTCGTGATGCGCACCAGTCACAGGCAGCGACACGAATGACAATAGAGGACATGCTGCCGGCTCTCGAGCAGCTAGATGAAATAGGTTTTTACTCACTTGAGTGCTGGGGCGGAGCAACATTTGACTCCTGCATGAGATTCTTAAATGAGGATCCGTGGGAGAGGCTCAGGACGATCAGAAAGCATGTAAAAAAGACAAAACTCCAGATGCTGTTCAGGGGACAGAACATCCTCGGATATAAGAACTATGCCGACGATGTAGTGGAGGAGTTCTGCGCGAAGTCCATCGAAAACGGCATCGACATCGTGAGGATATTTGACGCGCTCAATGATGTCAGGAATCTGCAGACAGCGATCGATGCAACAAATAAGTACGGCGGACATGTTGAAGCAGCGCTGTCATATACCATTTCTCCGATACATGACGAGAAATATTTCGTTGATCTGGCTGTACAGCTCGAGCAGATGGGTGCTGACAGCATCTGCATCAAGGACATGGCAAACCTGCTCCTTCCGATGGCGGCATACTCGCTTGTCAAGGCTCTGAAGGAAAAGGTCAGCGTCCCCATACATCTTCATACACATAACACCACCGGCACAGGCGACATGGTCAACCTGATGGCTGCATATGCCGGAGTTGACATTGTTGATACAGCGCTTTCTCCGATCGCAAACGGAACGAGCCAGCCCGCGACCGAGTCTCTCGTCGCAACCCTTAAAGGCACTGCAAGGGATACAGGTCTGGACCTTAACAAAATGTCAGATGCGGCAGCGCACTTCAGGACTGTTGCGGCCCGCCTTGAAGAAAGCGGCGCCCTGAATTCCAAGGTGCTGAGAGTCGATACCAACACCCTTATGTACCAGGTGCCGGGCGGAATGCTGTCCAACCTGATCTCACAGCTCAGGGAAGCCAAAAAGGAAGACAAGTTCTATGACGTTCTTGCCGAGATCCCGAATGTGAGAAAGGACTTCGGATATCCGCCGCTGGTAACACCTTCTTCCCAGATCGTGGGAACCCAGGCTGTAATGAATGTTATCCTTGGCGAGAGATACAAGGCTTTCCCGAAGGAGAGCAAGGCCATGCTGCGCGGCGAATACGGAATGCTTCCCGGTGAAGTGAACGAGGAAGTGCGCAGGAAGGCCGGCATTGCTCCTGAAGAAGTGATCACATGCAGGCCGGCAGACCTTCTGCCTCCTGAGCTTCCAAAGTACCGCGAAGAGTACAAGGATATCGCAAAGAGTGAGGAGGACGTGTTATCACTCGCCCTGTTCCCCCAGGTTGCGCCGAAATTCCTTGAATACAGGGACAGGCCGGCACAGGAAGAAGTACAGCCGGAAACTGATGACAAAGTCCGTGAGCTTTACGTAGAGTATAAATTCTAAATAAAAGGCGGAAAGACATGATAATCGATGACGATTACTGCCAGTATGACACTTTCAGGATCATAAACAGGGCAGACGCAGATGCCATAGCTGCATTCGGCCGTGCAAAAGAAACCTTTACGGAAAAACAGGCCAGAGCAGAGGAACTCGTACGCTGGAAAAAGCGCGTTGAGGAGATGCGGGCTGTTACACAGGAAACAGAGGAATCTGTCTATCAGCTTACCTATGCGGAGCGAATGGTGCAGTGCTGGGAAAAGGAAAAAAATGAGAAATAACGGACATGAGATCATAAAGATAATGCCGGGAGGGGACCTCAGTGAGGTCCTCTTACTCAGAAAAGAGATATTCGGGTACGGAGAAGATGATCTGGACGATTACGGGATAAATATCCTCCTTAAAGAGAGCGGCAATGGCGCTGCCATCGGAAGGATACTGCTTGACCCTGAAAATGACCGGCTGATCATCGACCAGATAGGAGTGAAGGAAGAACTCAGGCGTAAAGGCCTGGGAACCGAGATGCTGATATATCTGGAAGGCATAGCAAAAGACAGCAGATCCGATGAGGTCCGGGCAAAGGCAAAGAGCAACAGGGCAGCAGTGGCGCTCCTGTCAAAGCAGGGTTTTGAAGAATATGACTACTTCTGGATGATAAAAGAACTGTGAATCAAAAGAGACCGCGTGTGCGGTCTCTTTTTTATTTCTTAAGCGAATCCGAGGCAACCGGAAAATCAAAATAGGTGTCCGGATAGGGTTCATCTTTAAGGGTGAAATGCCACCATTCATTGTCCATCGGCACAAATCCGTTCCGGACCATGATGCGCTGAAGTGCCATGCGGTTTTCATACTGCTCATCTGTAATGGAGCGGCAGGACGGATGTGAGATCTCATCGAACAGATCAAATGGCCCGCCCATGTCGACATCTTTGCCCGCAGCCATGTCAAATAGAGTAAGATCAACAGTACTGCCGCGGCTGTGGCTTGACCGGCTGGCAATGTATCCGAGCGAGAAGGTTTCCTGCTTTGTGATCGCCGGATAAAAGTATGGCTTCATACGGATATCTTCGTCTTCTATGCCCCAAAGGACAAAGTGCCTTACCGCTGTCGCAGGTCTGTAAGCGTCAAAGATCTTTAGTCTGTATCCCTGGACCATGGCTTCATTGCTGGCAGCTTTGAGCGCTCTTGCAGCCTCTTTTGTGAGTATGGCTATGGGCTCCTCATATCCGTCGATCCTGTCACCTACAAAGTTGAAAGTTGAATGATATCTTATCTCCTGAATGACCTGCGGGACATGGTCGGCAACGATCACAAATCCTGAAGCATCTTTTGTCTTATCGTATGGCATGGGTCCCTCCGCATAACATTTTCCTGATTATAGCATATCAGATAACATAAGAATACCCGGAACAAAAGTTCCGGGTATCATATTGCAGATCGGAAATGAGTTTCAGGATACTGCCGGTCCCACAGCGCGTTTGAACTGTGTATCAAACAGTTTCCTGTAGGTCCCTTCCATCTCAATGAGTTCGCTGTGCGTTCCCATCTCTTCTATGCGGCCGTCATTAAGTACCATGATCTTGTCAGCCGAAAGAATGGTAGAAAGCCTGTGGGCAATGATGAGACTTGTCCTTCCGACGAGAAGCGGCTCGATGGCATCCTGTATTGAATCCTCCGCGATCGAATCCAGGGAAGATGTAGCTTCATCAAGGATAATGATATCGGGATCCTTGAGAAGGACTCTCGCGATCGAGATCCTCTGTTTTTCACCTCCCGAAAGGCGAAGACCCCTGTTGCCGACCATGCTGTCATATCCGTCAGGAAGAGATGCAATGTAGTTGTGGATGTTAGCAGCACGGCAGGCGGCTTCTATTTCTTCCTGTGTGGCATCTTCTTTTGCATACAGGAGGTTCTCGCGTATGGTTCCGTTGAACAGGTAAGTCTCCTGGGTAACAATGCCTATTCCTTTTCGGAGATCTGTCAGGCTGTAATCACGGACGTCGATCCCGCCTATGCGGACCGCGCCTTTGTCAACATCGAACAGCCTGGGGATGAGGTTCGTAATGGTCGTCTTTCCCGCACCTGAGATGCCGACGATCGCATAAGTATCTCCTTCCGGGATGGTGAAGTCCACGTCTTTAAGGACAGGATGGCCTTTCCTGTAGGCGAAGCTTACGTGGTCAAATGTAACGTCACCGTTTATGTGCTGCCTGTGAGCCGGCGAGCTGCTTTCAATGATCTCAGGCTTGATGTCAAGATATGCGAATATCCTTTCAAACAGGGCAAATGATCTGGTGAATGTGACCTGTATGTTGAAAAGAGATGCAACCGGCATGTAAAGCCTTGATACAAGGGCAACTACCGCAACTATGGTTCCGACTGTCATGCCGGTATTCTTAAGCAGGAGCAGTCCGCCTGTAAGATATATGATGACGGGTCCCAGCTGTGTAAAGAACTGCATCAGTGCCTGTGAACTCTGGCCGGTAGCCTGTTCCTTGATGGTGATGTCAGTTACTTTGTCATTAGTCGCCCGGAAACTGTTTATCTCTGTCTCTTCCCTGTTGTACAGCTTGACAAGAGTAGAACCGCTGACGCTCAGGGTCTCACTTATCTGCTGGTTCTGGACATCACGCTGTTCCTGGGCTTCTTTGGTAAGGAGCCAGCGCTTCTTTGCTGCCCATCTGGTCGGTATCTGCATGAGCGGCACGAGTATCAGGGAAACAAGTCCGAGCATCCAGTTCATCGCAAACAGAGTCACTGCCGTAAATACAATGACAAAGATGTTGCTGATCAGGGATGTAAGAGTTTCTGTCAGCACGTTCTGAACTCCGTCAATATCAGCTGTCATCCTGGTTATGATGTCACCCGGACGCTCATTGGTAAAGAATGACTGGGACATGTTTGTCAGATGCGAGTACATCTCATTTCTCATGTCACGGATCATGTTCTGCGACAGCCTTGAATTGACATACCGCTGCAGCAGCTGCAAAAGTCCGGAAACAATGATGATCACAAGATCAGCTCCTATGAGGATGAGCAGAAGTTTTCCGTTCTTCCCATACAGAGCCCTGTCAACGATGCTCGCTGTGATGAGCGGCGGCAGCAGGCCTATCCCTGCGTGCGATATATTCAGGAGTATGATCCATAAGACCTGAAGCTTATACGGGCTCAGGTAAGAGAGGATACGCTTGACAAAAGGCAGAGTGATCTTTGCGCGGTTCTTTTTCTCTTCTTCCGTGAGGAACTGGACCCTGCCGTGCGGTCCGCCGCCTCTTCCGCCGCCTCCGGGAGGCATCATGGCCGGCCTCCTTCATGCTCATCTATGCTGTTAGCGACCTTTGCGAGAAGACGGACAAGTTCAGCTCTTTCCTTATCTGTGAGCACAGAAAGCAGTTCATCAAACGCCCGCTCTTCCAGCATGCGGTGTTCCATATGAAACTCTTTTGCTTTTTCGGTTGCGAAAAGCAGTTTGCTGCGGCCGTCTTTTTCATTATCCTTCCTGGCGATCAGTCCCTTTTCCTCAAGAGAAGCGCATTGCCTGGCAGTTGCAGCCTTGTTTATGCCGAATCTGTTGCTGATATCCTGCTGTGTGGTCCCGGGGTTAAGAGAGATAAAATGCAATGTGCGCATCTCACCGCGGCCAAGGCCTTCCGGCTTACCTTCTTTGCCAATTATATGTTTGGTTGCCTTCGATATTCGTATGAAATATCTGCTTATGTTATCCATTTGGAGCCTCCTTTCATAAAAAGTTGACTAATCAACTTGTTAGTTGCCGAGTCAACTATATTACATAATAAGCATTTGTGCAAGTATTATTTTTATACAACTGTCATTTGCGTTCCAAAAAGGGTTTTGGTATCATTAATTAGTTAAATAACAATAATAATTGGATGGTAATCCTTTGGCGCTTTCACTTACTTCGCTCAGGTTCTTTGCGCTGGCTGCGGCCCTGATAGTCATATATTTTGTTGTACCCAAAAAGATCAGATGGTGGGTACTGCTTGCCGCAAGCCTTGGTTTTTACGCGCTGACCGGACTTATTAATTCAATATACATACTGATCACGGCGGCGAGCACATTCGGCGCCGCGCTCGGCATGGGCGTCATTTCGGCAAAAGGAAGCAGGTATCTGGAAGAGCATAAGGGAGAGCTTGACCGGGAAGGCAAAAAGAAATACAAGGCAGGTATAAAGAGCAGAAAGAAGATACTGATGATATGCTGCCTTGTTCTAAACTTCGGGCTTCTTTGCTTTTTTAAATATTCCAATTTC
>JAZOAJ010000022.1:0-4253 GCA_045595385.1 Lachnospiraceae bacterium
CCGTCTAAGCTCAGAGCCTGCGGAAAAGCCTTTACTTTTACAGATGTTAACAAGGACATCATACTTCAGAACATAGATACTGACGGGATCGATCCAACACTCCCGTTTGTATGGAAGCTTAAGAATAAAGCAGCACAGGCATCCATAATTGCTGAGGATCTTTATACACCGGCATCAGCCTGCATTTGGACTACAGATCATGTTATCTGTCCTGAATTCATGCATGCGATCTCCATAAAACCCGGAGAGACCTGCAAATGGTACAGAAAGATGACGTTCATAAATGAAGAGGAAGATAGATGAAGCGTTCAGAGATAAACAGGGCACTTAAGGAAATGGAGGACATGTGCGCAAGGTATTCGTGCTTCCTGCCGCCATTCTGCACATTTACGCCTGAAGAATGGAAAGAAAAAGGACACGAGTATGACGAGGTGCGTGACTGCTGTCTTGGCTGGGACATAACCGATTACGGTCTCGAAGATTTTGAGAAAGTAGGATTTTCGCTTATAACTATCAGGAACGGAAACCGCGCAATGCCTGATAAATACCCGAAAGTATATGCGGAAAAGCTCCTGTTCCTCAAGGAAGGGCAGTATGCTCCTAACCATTTTCACTGGTTCAAGACCGAAGACATCATAAATCGTGGCGGCGGCAATGTCCTGATCCGGGTTTACAATTCAAAAGAAGACGAATCGATTGACAGGGAATCCGATGTTACGGTCCATACTGACGGAAGGACTTATACCGTTCCGGCCGGAACTCAGATACGGCTCACTCCCGGGGAAAGCATCCATATACAGCAGCATCTTTATCATGACTTTGAAGTGGAAAAGGGAAGCGGGGATGTGCTGCTTGGCGAAGTCAGCCAGTGCAATGATGACAATACCGACAACCGCTTTGAGCCTCCTGTCGGAAGATTTCCCGAAATAGAGGAGGACGAACCGCCTTACAGGCTGCTCTGCAACGAGTATCCTCCGGCAGCAGGAGATGAGAGATGAAATTTGTTGAAAGATCAAGAAGGCTGAATTACATACTGTGCGGAGTCATATTTGTCGGAGTCATAGTTTATACTCTGGTCTCTACGGGAAATAGGGACATGGTCTATTATAAGCCGTCAGAGACGGGGATCCTTATCCAGGGACCTGCAGGATATACGATAGACATAAATTATAACGACATAGAAAACATAGAACTCCTTAAATCCTTTGACCGGGGGGTGAGCGCAGGCGGGGGCACGGACAGGAATCTGTATTACGGGACATATGAAAATGATCTGTATGGGAAGTATGAACTGTTCGAGATCGCCGGGGTCAAGACCCATATCAGCGTTACTGCCAGAGATGGCAAAGTATATGTACTGACCAGGGAAAATAACGGTGATACAGAAAGCTATTACGATGCAGTGAAGGATTTAATAAATTAAATTTACATCCGGGGATATTAAAAGAGACTGCCTTGTCTGAACAGGGCAGTCTCTTTTACTGCTTAGTTTTTTTTGATCAGAATCTGGCGAGGATCCAATCTGCTACAAAGTCGAAAGTATTCTTGACTGTGTCGCCGAACTCACCGGGGAACTTCTCAGCTGCTTTTTCAGGAGTGAAGTTGTGGGTTGCACCTTCTACAAATGCGATGGTTTTGTCATTTGTCTTGCAGGCGTTCTGATAAGCGATCTCGGAAGCCAGGAACTCATATCCGCCGGTCATTCCCATAAGGAGAATAGGTGCGGAAATGTGCTTGATGTTTCCGGGTGTTGCGCTGTATGCGGAATCCCATTCGATTCCCTGAACTTCTGTCTCAGTGATCCTGTATCCGTTGCTGCGGATGGTGCTTCCTGTAACATATGTACGGACAGTTGTCACTTCACATGACATGCCGCAGTTTCTGTCGACAGACTTTGTAAACTTGGCAGGTCTTCTTGTGCGGACGATCTCATGTGTGATTGAACCGTCAGCATGGATCAGATCGTAAGCTTCCTTAGTATGGTTCAGATAGCGGGTATCCTGAGGGAAGAGTCGGTTATTTGGAGCGATCTGGGTGCCGCCATGGATGATGAGGGGTTCATCATCATCGTAAAGACCCTTGCCTGCATCAAGAGCAGCAGCTCTGGCCAGTGCGGTTTCGCGGATACGGTTGAATCTCTCTTCCTGCGCTTTGTTGTATTTTGCAATAAATTCTTCAGAATAAGTTGATCCTTCAGGTGAGAAGCCGTTAGCAGGGTCATACGGATCAAGCTCTTTGTTAAGGACATTTGTATCATTTTCATCGATGATCATAGGGTTGACGCTCAGGATGTTCATGACGCCGTTGCCCCAGTTTGTATCAAGGAACATGACAGCCTCTGCAGGTGTAAGAGGATCCATGTCGGGCATTTTATAAATGCGGCCTTCATCCTGGAAAACAGCAGCGCCGTTTTCAGCGACTGCCTGATAGCAGCTCATGAGTGTAGCTCCTCCGCTGTGTCCGAGCAGGATTACTCTGTCAATGTCCGGAAGCTTCCTGAGATAATCGGCGTAAAAACCGACATCCTGGATCTTCTTATTCAGGGGTGACTTTGAGTCATGTACGTTTGCGCCCATGACAGTGAATCCGCGCTTTGCAAGTTCGGGGCAGGGGATGAATCCGAAATAATCACCATCAGAATGCATGACAAGAATGGCTGTCCTGCTGCGCTCATCTTTCTCGATGGGCTCATAAAGGACACCGCCTTTGCCGAATCCCATCTTAACGTAAGTGTTCTTGATCTCGTAGTATTTTTTCTCTGCGCTCATGTGTTCTCCTTTTTATATTACTCCAATATGTTTCTCAAAATATATGATTTGACCTGCGTCATCTCATCGAGAGTTACTGAAACTCCCTCTCTGCCGATGCCGCTCATCTTCCAGCCGCCGAAAGGCTGGTCAAGATGCCTGTAGTTGCCTGACTGGTTGATCACGACTCCGCCGCATTCCAGCTTTGAGGCAACACGGATGGCCTTATTTATGTCTTTAGTTATCACTCCTGCCTGAAGGCCGTACATGGTCTGATTTGCGATCGATACAGCTTCCTCTTCCGTGTCAAATCCTATGATCGGAATGACAGGGCCGAAGCACTCCATGTCCCTGGCGATATCCATTTCCGGAGTTACCTCCAGAATGGTAGGAGCATAATATGTCTCGGAAATGAATGTTCCTCCGCATATCAGTTTCGCTCCCTGACTGATCGACAGTTTAACCTGCCCATCAACAGTTTTAGCAGCCTTTGCTGAGATCAGGGAGCCGAGTTCTGTTGAGTCGTCAAGCGGACTCCCCATTACCAGGGCATCGATCTGCTCAACAGCACGTTTGATAAATGCCTCCTTGATACTGTTCTGGACAAGAAACCTCTTGGGAGAGCAGCATGTCTGGCCGGCGTTCTGGACACGTCCTCTGACCGCTCCTGTAACAGCCAGTTCAAAGTCAGCGTCCTCAAATACAATGTAAGGGTCATTTCCGCCAAGCTCGAGGAATACCCGTTTAAGGGTTCCCGCAGCTTTTTCAGCGATGTGCTTTCCGACAGCAGTGCTGCCTGTGAATGTAATTGCGTTGATATCAGGGCTTTCTGAGAGAAGATCTCCAATATCGCTGCCGGCACCGGTTACAAGCTGAAGGACATTGCCGGGTACTCCGGCTTCCCACAGTATCTCAGCAACCTTCATGACTGTAAGAGGGTTGTCTGTGGAAGGCTTTATGATCACAGCATTTCCCGCGGCAAGGGCAGCAGCGTATTTCTGGCTGCACAGCTCAACCGGATAATTAAATGGTGAAATGCAGGCAACCACTCCCAGTGGTTCATGCCTTGTAAAAATAATGTCATTTTCAGTTCCGACCTGGTAATCGGTCATGGTCTGGCCATATAGATGATTGGCTTTCTCAGCAAATCCACGGATGATCTGGGCCGCAACGCGGATCTCGGGCCTGGCCTCTGAAATGATCTTTCCCATTTCGGTGCTTAAGGATCTGGCAAGTTCTTCACGTCTTTTGTCTATAAGGTCAGCTGCCCTGTTCAGGATCGCGGACCTTTCATATACGGGAAGGCTGCCCCAGATCCGGCTCCCTTCTTTAGCGGCAGCTATGGCTTCAGCCACATCCTCTGCTGTCGCGGCGGGAACGGTATCTATGAATTCAAGTGTCGCGGAGTTCAGCACATCAATGGTTCTTCCATCAGAGGCATCCCTGCGCTCACCGTTAATAAACATTTTCATAATGGTGTTCTCTTGTTTTTTATTATCAAGGGGC
>JAZOAJ010000023.1:0-3618 GCA_045595385.1 Lachnospiraceae bacterium
TGCTCTTGATGAGGAATGACATGTTCCGGGCAAGTGTCCTGACTGTCTGCATGCCCTCTTCATCCTTAACCGCTTCACCGGATGCTGCTCCGTGTATGCTGTTCCAGTACTGGCTGGATGCCACCGGCATGCCGCTGATCGTGAAGTACTTGTTCAGCTCGTCAAATGTTGCTGAGCATCCGCCTCTCCTTGCGCACACCACGCATGCCCCGACCTTCATGGTCTTGTCAAACTTTGTGCTGTAAAACAGCCTGTCAAGGCATGCTACAAGTGTGGCATTGGCAGAAGCATAATAGACCGGTGACGCAACCACAAGCCCGTCAGCCTTCTCAAACTCGGGCGCTATCTCATTCACGGCATCGTCAATGACACATTTTCCTGTCCCGTGGCAGCTTCCGCATGCCAGACATCCCCTGATATCTTTATTGCCTACTCTGATAACTTCGGTATCTATACCTTCCTGATCAAATACCTTCACCATTTCATCGATGGCGGCGGATATGTTTCCGTCAGCTCTGGGACTTCCGTTCAAGATAAGTATCATGGTTCCTGCCTCCTTTTATCACATGATGGCATTATATCATCACCTGTCAATTTATGCGACCGAACTCCTGCGCTTTTTCTCTTCTATCGTCTGAAGTTCTTTCATGAGTTCTTTTTCCCTCTCGGTCAGGTTTTTCGGGATCTGGACATTAAGTACGACGTATTCATCGCCATACGAGTTTCTGTTCTTCATGGAGACTATGCCTTTGCCGCGCAGCCTTATCTTCTTGCCGGACTGGCTTCCTGCAGGAACATGGCATTTTACCCTGCCGTACAGAGTATCGAACTCTGCATCTCCGCCAAGAGCGGCGGTCCAAACAGGTATGTTCTGTGTAATGTACACATCCCTGCCCTCTCTCGTATATGAACTGTCAGGTGAAACATGTACTTTCAGCAGAAGGTCTCCCTTCTTCCCGTTACTTCCGGCCGCGCCTTTTCCGGCAAGGCGGATGCTCTGTCCTTCGCTTATGCCGGCGGGAATGCTGACCTTAAGCGTTCCGATGCCGCCGTCGTCAAATCTGATGACTTTCTCGCACCCCAGCGCCGCTTCCCTGAAGCTGACATTTATCTCGCTGTGGAAGTCCGCCGGAGCACTCTCGCGGAAGCCAAAGCCCCCGTCATCTCCTCCGAATCCGCCGGAGAACATGTGCTTCAGTATGTCGTCCATGCTGCCGCCTTCGAAGCGGAATTCCCTGAAGCCGTTTCCGCTGCTGAAATTCCTGCTCTGCCTGAAACTGCGCTCGCGGGCATATTTTTCAGGATCATCTCCCATACTGCCGTCAAATGCCGCGTATCCGTAGCTGTCATACAGTTTTCTCTTTTCGGGGTCGCTCAGGATCTCATAGCTTTCTGTTACTTCCTTGAACTTCTCCTCAGCATTTTTGTCCCCAGGATTGGTATCCGGATGATACTTTTTTGCGAGCTTCCTGTATGCACTTTTTATCTCTTTATCTGTTGCGTTTTTCTTTATTCCCAGGATCTCATAACAATCTTTCTTAGCCATCATGATCACCTCTCTTTTACATGTTTTCTTATATCAGGATTATACTCCTCCAGGTTCGCAATGTCAATATGTGTGCTATAACAAGTATAACAATACGGTCACAGAATTTCCATTCGCATTGAACATTTTCTTCACATTTGATCTGTATCATTAAGCCAGATAACCGGAGCGATCCGTTAATGAATATTCCCCCATTTCTCCCCTTGGAGGCCGCTAAATAAGCGGCCTCCATTTTTGTCACATAAAAAGACCCCTGAACACAGTCTTTTTTGAGATCTTCTCAAAATAAGTTGTGTTTAGGGGTTGTTCAAACTGTATTTATGCTTTTTATCTGAGATCCAGCAGCTTCAGAAGAGTCGGCTCAAATGAGAATTCCCTGTTCAGGTTTTTTACCTCGTTCAGCATGGCCTGCTGCCTTTCGCTGAGTCGGAATTCACTGTCCTGGCGGCTCTTTATCCAGCTGTTCCTCTCTCCTCTCCTGACTGCGCGGATAAGGAGGTTCTTGGGAGTGCCTTCCATGTCAATGAATTCAAGTATCTGCGCTTTGTAGCCGCATGCTTCAAGAAGATCTGCCCTGACCGCGTCAGTTGCCAGAGCGGAAAACCTCTCTTTGATGATGCCGTACCTTGTTAACGCAGACAGGCTATCTGCCTTGATCTGCGCGTTCAGTTCATGCTGGCAGCAGGGGACCGAGAATATCATCTGTGCGTTCCACTTTACGGCATTATAGAGTGCGTGATCTGTTGCGGTATCACAGGCGTGGAGAGTGATGACCATGTCCACGTCAAACGGGGTTTCATAGCCGCTGATGTCGCCGGTCTCAAACCTCAGCCCGTCATAGCCGTACTTTATGGCGGCAGCATTGCATTTTTCTATGACATCTTTTTTCAGGTCCAGTCCGATCACATGGGGATCAAGTCCTCTGATCTCTTTAAGATAATAATATACAATGAATGTCAGATAGCTCTTGCCGCAGCCGAAGTCGATCACATTGATGCTCTCCTTCCCCAGGCGGGAGACTTCATCATCAATGACCTCGATGAACCGGTTGATCTGGCGGTATTTGCCCTGCATGGAATTTATGACTTTTCCCTCGGCTGTAAATATCCCCATGTCGATGAGCGGAGGGATGGGTTTTCCTTCCTCAAGCAGATATCTCTTTTTCCTGTTATGGGAAATGTCGGGCTGAGGAGCTTCAGCGATGTTTCCGTTCCTCTTGACTTTATACATGCAGATGCCTTTTTTAGAGATCAGAACTATGTGCTCTGCTCCTGCCGAGAATGCATTGATCTGCCTGAAATGGCCTTCTGTAAGTTCAAACAGGCGTTCTTCAAGATCTCCGAGCAGGACATTCTCATGAAATACCTGTTTGTCAGTATAACAGGCGATCTGCCAGATCCCGGCCCTGGGCTCTGCGGTCAGTTTTTTGAATCTTTCACTTTTATTTGCCGGATCGCTGATAACGATCCTTGAAGGCGCTGCCCCGATGATCAGGCCAAGCACCTGATCGAGCTCATATTGTTTTGCCATAGCTCCCTCCGGTCAGGAGAACATGTTCTTCAGGTTCAGCCCTGCTTTTTTGAGTTCGTTCTTACTGTACTGGTTCAGTTCATCTTCCAGCACCAGGTCAATGGCTTCCTTCACTGTGCAGCCGTTTGCTTTCATCTGCTCGACGATGGCGGCTTCAGCTGACATGGAGTGCTGTTTCTCTGTTATGAGATAATCTTCATCCAGCTCCACAAGGAGCACAAATTCACCTTTATCATAGTTGCCTTTTGCGAGAAGATGTCCCTCCACCTCTTCAGGTGTTCCGCGGAAGCACATCTCATGGAGTTTTGTCAGGTCGTTGCATAGGCACATGCTGCACTTTACATCATTTTCAATGAAGAACTGCACAGCGTTCATGATGCGCTTAGGCGACTCATAGAAACAGTATGTCCTGAGTTCTCCGGTCCTTCGCATGGCAGCAAGGAGCTTTTTCCTGTCGGCATTTTCACGGGGGAAGAAACCGTAAAAGCCGAGACGGGTGAGATCAAATCCCGAAATGGAAAGTGCTGTCACCGCTGCGCAGC